>DATFVO010000116.1:0-11536 GCA_035260265.1 Methyloceanibacter sp. | reverse complement strand
CGGGGAAGGGCGCGTGCAGCGTGTCGGCCATGAGCGCCTCGGCGATCTCGTAACCGCCGCCCGAGTAGTGATAGGCGCTGCCGGGCACGGCGATCACCGTCGCCGGCGGCGAGTTCGCAAGCGGCGCGCCATCAAGAATTTGCGTGAGTGTCGGCAGCGGGGCGCCGACCTCATAGCCGACAAAACCCGGCACACCGACCCCTCCAGTCATGGCCTTCGCAATGTCACGGGTTGATCCTTGTCAAAGGCGTTGGTAGGAACTTTTCCACGACGTCAGCCCTGCGTTCACGTCAGTGTCGAGCGAAAGGCGCTTCTGATCGACCAGGCGCAGCGCGCCGACCGCAGTTACGAATTTCGACAAAGACGCCGCCTGAAACTGGCTGTCGGGAACCACGCCATCGCCGTAGGCACGTGCGAATGCGATTTGGTCCTGATCGATGAGCGCGATGCTTGCGGCAGGAATGTTGAGCGCGGCCATCGCCTCGGCGAGCGAGACCTGCTTCTCGGCACCGCCGATAGCGATGGTGAGATTGCTCTCGATGTCCGACGGTTCCGCGGTTAAAGCCGGAGGGGGCCAGAAGAGACTGGCGGCAACAACAATAAAATCGATGACCCCGCGAGAAAGGTCGGAAAACCGCCGCGGCGCTACGCTCATCACGTCACCTTTAGGCTGCGCCGGCGATCTCGCGGGCGAGAGCCGATAGCTCACCGCGCACCCAGGCATGGCATTCGTCACGGTCATAGCTCGAATGCCACAGCAACCTCACCGGAAAGGCAACTGCGCCGAATGGCTGGTGAATGCGCACCAGCCCGAACTGCTTCTCGAGGATCTGCGCAAGCGAAGCGGGAAGCGTGATCAGCGCGTCGCTGTTCAGCGCGAGCAAGAGCCCGACCAACACCGAGGAAACCCGCGCGGAGACGTTGCAGGCAAGCTTCTCAGCGGCAAGCGCGCGATTGATCAGGTCGATGGCCGGAAGCGAGTTCACCTCGATGTGGTCTGCCGCGGCGAAGCGACCTGCAGTCTTGCGCCGCGCCAAGGGATGACCGTCGCGGGCAAGCGTGATGAGCTTATCGTCGAACAGCTTGAGCACGCGGATGTCGGGCGCCGGTACTGGTGCGCCCTCGATGTCGATGATGAAATGGCAGCGTCCGTTGCGCAGCGCATCGATATTGTCCTCGCGATGAAATGGCATCCAGTCGACGCGCACGCTCGGAGCTAATGGCTTGAGACGCTGACGAAGGGGCTGAAGCAGAATGAGCTCGGCCGCCTCGCTCGCCGCCACCGAAAAGTCGCGCATCGCAAGCGACGGATCGAACGGCTTGCTCGGCCTGAGCAGGCTCTCCATTCCGGCGAGAATGACGTGCACCGTCGGCGCAAGCTCGATCGCCTTGGCAGTAGGAACAAGCTTCTGGCCGGCCCGCACGAACAACTCGTCGGCGAAGATTTCTCTAAGCTTGGCAAGGGCATGGCTAATCGCGGAGGAACTGCGGCCGAGCCTCACCGCGGCGCGGGTGACGCTCGCGTCGACGAGGAGTGCGTCGAGCGTCACCAGTAGATTGGCGTCGACTTCCTTTAGGTGCATGCAATAATTCTGCTGAAAAGAGTTCACTTCATGCATGTTATCGTCTGCGCTAGGGTTTTGACAAGGCGACCGGCTGCCCAGCCCGGCGCCCGAAGCGTCCAAGCGCGAGCGCGGGCGCTTCCTCATCTCAACCTTGCGGCGGCCCCGAGGACGTAGACCGAAGGGCCGTCGCAATCGTGTTGTTCACTGGCGCTCAACACGACCGCGGAGAAGCCTTGGCTCGGTCGCTGCCGACTCGAGCGGCGGCATCGTTGCCGCCTCGGCACCTAAGGGCGGCCTTGTCACCTATTGGGAACTATCGGCGCGGTGCTACCTCGGGGTCTCAGACTTGAATGACGGCTGTGGGCTGGCGCCGACCCATCATCAGGCGAATTTCCTCCTCACCAGCGGGGAGGGCTGGCTCGCCACCGCCGATTCGCGCGGGGCGCTTGAGCGACAGGCGTCGAGCTTCCAGTGGGACAACCACGCGATCCTGGTGCGCTGAAAAGCCCAGTTTCCCAAGGGCATGGCACCTTTCAATTCCTATTATGACCTTATTTATCGGTCTAATGTCGGAATTGATTCCGTGATTCCATGGACCGACAACAATTCACGCATAAAGCACAGGCCAAAGCCGGCGCGCTGCTAGGCCTCGTCAAACGAGGGCCGGTGAAGCTTCTGCTCATCATCGGCGGCGGCATTGTTGCGCTCGCGGTGCTTGCGCTGGTTACCGTCAATCTCCTGATCTCCGCCGAGGCTGTACGCGACCGCGTCGCCAAGCGCATCAAGGAGCAGACCGGCCGCGAGCTCAAGGTCAACGGCACGACTGCGCTCCTGTTCACGCCTGGTCCGCATATCGTCATCACCGATGCCTCGTTCACCGATCCTGAAGCTCGCGCCGGCACCGCCGATATCTCGGTGGCGCGGCTCGTGCTCGACCTCAATCTGAGCGATCTCTTCAGCCGCGAGGTCGATGCCGAGCACGTGGTCGTTGAACAACCGGTCATCACGATCCGTCTCGGCTCCGAGGAGCGGCTGGACAAGCCAAAGGCGCAAGACGCCGGCGAGGTCGTGAAGGTGGAGGACGAGCCCAAGCGCGACATGCGGCTGAACGACCTCAGCATCGAGGACGGCACGGTTAACATCGTCTACGACGAGAAGGGCACCGAGAAGCGCATCGAGCATATCAACGCGAATATGAGCGTGCCCGCGTTGGCCGATCCCGCCACGGGAAAAGGGAAGTTCGATTGGAAGGGACAAACCGTCGATTTCAGCTTCGAGCTGACCTCGCCTCTCGATCTTCGCGAGAAGCGCCCGGCCAAGCTGCTGCTTGCACTCGACACTCAGGCGATCGCCGCCCGGTTCGACGGCACGATCATGACGCGGCCAGAGTTCACCGGTCAGGGCCAGCTGGCAGCCAAGGCTCACTCAATACCTTCGCTGATCGCCTGGATGCGGGAGAGGCCGTCTTCGCTGACCGCCATCGGCGATGGCGAGCTTGCGAGCCATCTTGCCTGGAAGAAGGACGAGATCACCTTGAGCCAGGCACGCTTTGCGCTTGAGCACGTAAGCGGAGAAGGCCAAGCCGTGGTCACCTTGGCGAGGCCAAGACCGCATATCAGGGCTGCCCTTGCACTCGATCATCTCGATCTCAACCCCTTCCTGCCGAACTCCGCCGGGCAAAAAGCTGGCGCCTCTCCGAAGTCGAAGGGCGCCGCTCCAACCTCGGCCGGCAACGATGCGCAATCCTCCCAAGGCGAGGCCCCTGACGCCGATCAGAACGCTGGAGCGGCGGAGCCCGCCCCGGGGGCAACTCCTCCATCCGAAGCTGACGCTCAGCAGCCGGCGCCGCAAGCTGACGACAATCCTGCGGCGCCGCCGCAAATCGCCGCTATTCCCGCCGCGCCGGCACCGGCCGCGCACCCGGCCCAGTTCGACGCCGATGTGAATGTGAATGTGCGGCAGACGCGCGTTGGCCACCTCGAACTCGGTCCAAGTTCGCTCGGCGTCGCCTTCCACGACGGCGCGCTCAACGCGACGCTCGGCGGTATGGAGCTGTACGATGGGCACGCGAGCGGCAAGGTCACGCTCGACGCCTCCAAGCCGGTTCCGGCCTTCAGCGGCAACCTCCTCCTCGACGGCGTTCAGGCCAAGACCCTGCTGAGCGATGCCGCACAGTTCAGCATGCTCTCGGGCCGCACCAAGCTCACGCTGCAGATCAGCGGCTCCGGCAGCAATTCAGATGAGATCAAGTCGTCGCTGACCGGTCAGGGCAACGTAGCCGTGAGCGACGGCGCGATCGAGGGAATCAACGTGACCGAGCTGATCAATTCGGTTGGCGCCGGACAGATGCCCGATCTCCGCCAAGGACCCGGCGCCAAGACGGTGTTCAGCGATCTCGGCGGCAGCTTCACCATTGCCAACGGCATCGCCCAGACCAGCAACCTCAAGATGACGAGCCAGGTTCTCAAACTTACCGCGGAAGGCAACGTGGATCTGACGCAAAGCAGCATCGACATACTGGCCCGTCCAGAAGTCATGGCGGCACCGGAGGGAAAAGGCGGCGCCAACAATCTCGCCGGGCTCAGCGTCCCGGTCCGCATCGAGGGCCCATTGGCCAATCCTTCGATCAAGCCGGAGATCAAGGCCATGTTCGCCAACCCAGAGCAGGCCGGGAAGACGGTGAACCAGATCGGCGAAGCGCTACAGAAGAAGTTCAAGGGGAAGCCGGTCGGCGAAGCGATCGGCCGCTTGCTCGGCAATGTTCGCATCGGCCCGCGCAACAAGGATGCTCAAGGCGACGCGGCACCACCGCCGAGCCAGAAGCAGCCGGGCAAGAGCGCTTTGCAACCGACTCCCGATGAAGGCGCGGCAGATCAAAACAGCGGCGGCGGCGACGACGCCCCCGATCCCGACCTCGACCGCATCCTCCGCTAAGCCCAAGAAAATCGCGCTATTGGACCACGGCTTCCGCCGTAGAGCCCGACGGCTCTTCTGCAAAGGTAATGAGCGTGCGCATCTCCGGATTGCCGAGGCCGACGCACATAGGCGCCCTGACGCCGAAGCTCGCATCGGAACATCTCGCGCACCGCGCCGTCGAACTTAATCCAATGCAGGATGTCGCCGTTGCGAATGTCGAAGATATAAGCGCCGCAGCGCGGCTCGCCGTCGCGCGCCTTCAAGTTCTCCTTGAGCTCGAGGCCCTTGAACGCGCCGTCGCGCGGAAGCGAGGTGGCGACCAGAGCGTGCCCGCGCCAGAACGAAGGCTCGCGGGCAAAGCCTGGGCAGAACGCGACCCGCTCGGTCTTGCCGCTCTTCTCCTCGACGCGGCAGAGATAGCCGCGGCCGGAATCGAGCACCCACAGCACCCTGGCATTGAGCCGCGGCGAGTGCGGCATGGAGAGATCCTCGGTGACGATGCGGTCGGTCTGCACGTCGATCAGGATGCCGCCTTCATAACGGCGCTCGCGCCAGCCATCGACAACATCGCAGCACGAGGCCGCGGTCGCATATCGCGGCACGCCTTCCTTCATGGCTAGGCCATTGACAGGGCAGCGGTCCTCAGGTGCCAGCGTGGAAATGAACGGCGGCTGTGCACCATTCGAAAGTGCAAGTCTATCCAACGCCGTGGCAAAAACATCCCATCGACCGCGGCCAACGTCTCGCCTATAAGCGCGCCATGCCGGCTACGCCTCCGAAAATCGGCTTCGTCAGCCTCGGTTGTCCCAAGGCCCTGGTGGACTCAGAGCGCATCATCACCAAGCTCCGCGCCGAGGGCTATGAGCTCTCGGCGAGCTACGAGGGCGCCGACGCGGTGGTGGTCAACACTTGCGGCTTTCTCAACTCCGCCAAGGAGGAATCCCTCGAGGCCATCGGCGAGGCGCTCGGCAAGAACGGCCGCGTGATCGTCACCGGCTGCCTCGGCATCGAATCCGACCGCATCCGCGCCCGCTATCCCGACGTGCTCGCGATCACCGGCCCGCACCAGTACGAGGCCGTAGTCGCGGAGGTGCATAAGGCAGTACCCCGGCCGCACGATCCATTTCTCGATCTTTTGCCGCCGCAAGGCATCAAGCTCACGCCGCGCCATTACGCCTATCTCAAGATCTCAGAAGGCTGCAACAACGCTTGCAGCTTCTGCATCATTCCTTCGCTGCGCGGGCGCCTCAACAGCCGTCCGCTCGGAGAGGTGATGCGCGAGGCGGAGAGGCTGGTCGCGGCCGGCGTCAAGGAGGTGCTGGTCATCTCGCAAGATACGAGCGCCTACGGGCTCGATCTTCGCTACGCCAAGAGCACGTGGCGTGGACAGGAGCATGACACTCGATTCGCCACTCTCGCCGAGGCGCTCGGCTCGCTAGGCGCCTGGGTGCGGCTCCATTATGTCTATCCTTATCCGCACGTCGATCAGGTGCTGCCGCTGATGGCCGATGGCCGGGTGCTTCCCTATCTCGACATTCCGTTCCAGCACGCGAGCCCCAAGGTGCTGAAGGCCATGCACCGGCCTGCGCATCAGGAGAAGACCTTGGAGCGCATCGCGCTCTGGCGCGACATCTGTCCCGATCTCGCCATCCGTTCCACTTTCATCGTCGGCTTCCCCGGAGAGACCGAGGAGGATTTCGAGCTTTTGCTCCATTGGCTCGACGAGGCGAGGCTCACCCGCGTCGGCTGCTTCAAATACGAGAATGTCGATGGCGCCGCCGCCAACGCGCTCGAGGGTCATGTGCCCGAGGAGGTTAAGGCCGAGCGTTATGCGCGGCTCATGGAGCGCCAGCAGACCATCAGCACCGAGCTGCTCGCGAGCCGCGTTGGCAACATGATCGAGGTGATAGTCGACGAGGTTGACGATGAGGGCGCAATCGCGCGTTCGCATTGGGACGCGCCCGAGATCGACGGCAACGTCTATTTGAGCGGCGAGACTGGCCTCAAGCCAGGGGACAGCGTACTCGCCCGCGTCGAAGCTTCCGACGAATACGATCTGTGGGCCGATCCCGTCAGCGCGGAGACTGCGTGCGAACTCGTCGGCGCGCCGGCCTAACAGACGAGGCCTAGGCTGGGCTTGCAGCCCGAGCCCTGACTTCCTCCTTGGCGCCTTCGGTCCATTCGGCCATCGCTGGAAGCGCAAGCAGCGTCTCGGCATAGGCCTGAGCTCGGCCGTCATCACCGAATCTGGAAAGATCGACGCCATAGGTGCGGAAACGCGTCGCCACCGGCACGAACATCGCGTCGGCATTGGAGAAAGCGCCGAACAGGAACGGGCCGCCTTTGCCGAAACACGAGCGCGCATCATGCCAGATCGCCACGATACGAATGATATCGGTCTCGAGCGTGTCGCTGATCGGCGGGCAGGACAGCCTCGCAAGCAGCTCCATGGACATGTCGTTGCGGAGCGTCACGAAGCCTGAATGCATCTCGGCGGAGATGCAGCGCGCCGCGGCCCGCGCCTCCCGGTCATGCGGCCAGAGGTGGTGCTCGGCATGGTGTTCGGCGAGATATTCGAGGATGGCGAGGCTGTCCCAGACGACGCCGGTTCGCGTCTTGAGCGCCGGCACCTTGCCTGACGGGCAGTGCCGCATGATCTCGGCTCTGGTGTCGGGTTGCCTAAGCCTGATGCGCTCTTCGACGAATGGGATGCCGCAAACCTTGAGCGCGATCCACGGCCTCAAGCTCCAGGACGACAGGTTCTTGTCGCCGATCACCAGCGTGTAGTTGGTCTCCGCCATGCGGTCCTTCCGCCATTGTCATGTCCGCGCTCCCCTGCCATTAATGCGCGGCACCATCAAGCCCACAATCTCGATCAATACGGCTAAGCGATGACGCTTGAGACTACGCGCCGGGGACTTGAAGACCTGCTCTTGCCGGCCGGCACCGTGGCCACCCCGATCCGGCTCATCGCCTCTCAGAATGATGCAGCCCTCCAGGGCTTGAGCAACGCCGAGCGGGCCTGGGTCGAAGCGCAAGGTTGGAGCGCAAAACAAGGCTCCGTGCTACTTCTGCCGAATGGGCAGGGCGACGTCGGCGGCGTCTTGCTCGGGACCGGCGGCAAAGACTGGGCGACGCAGGCCCCTCTGCTGCCAGGAGTTTTGCCAACTGCGCTACCCCCTGGCGATTATCGCTTTGCCTCGCCGCTTCCAGATCCCGAGCTTGCGGCGCTTGCGTTCCTTGCCGGCAACTACCGCTTCACCCGCTACAAGACCGACAACGGACCAAAGCCCAAGCGGCTGGTGCTGCCGGAGGGCGTCGACAGAGGGCAGGTCCTTGCTCTCGCCGAGGCCCTCTATCTCGGCCGCGATTTGATCAACACGCCGGCCAACGATCTCGGCCCCGGTGAGCTTGAGGCCGCCGCCCGCGAGCTTGCCAATGTCCATGGCGGCAGCGTCAAGGTGACGGAGGGCTCGGGCCTTCTCTCCGACAATTTCCCAATGATCCACGCTGTGGGCCGGGCGAGCGACCGGCCGCCGCGGCTGATCGACCTGCGCTGGGGCTCTGAGCACGCGCCAAAGGTGACCATCGTCGGCAAGGGCATCTGCTTCGATTCGGGCGGGCTCGACATCAAGCCGAGCAGCGCCATGGCACTGATGAAGAAGGACATGGGAGGCGCTGCATCGGCGCTCGCCTTCGCCCTTCTCGTCATGCGGGCAAAGCTTCCGATCCGGCTCCGCGTGCTGCTCCCCGCAGCTGAGAACAGCGTCGGCGGCAATGCCTTTAGGCCTGGCGATATCCTCCCAAGCCGCAACGGGATGACCGTCGAGGTCGGCAATACCGACGCAGAAGGGAGGCTCGTGCTGGCCGATGCCATAAGCCTCGCTGAGGAGGAGGCGCCGGACTATCTCGTCACCATTGCAACGTTGACGGGCGCCGCGCGGGTCGCGCTCGGTCCAGATTTGCCGCCGCTTTATACCGATGACGAAGATCTCGCCGCCGGCCTCTTGGCTTCCGGCCGTGCTGTCGGCGATCCGTTCTGGCGCATGCCGTTCTGGCCGCCTTACGACAAGCTGCTCAAGAGTTCGGTCGCCGATGTGAGCCATATCGCCGAGGGTGCCTTCGCAGGCTCGGTGATCGCCGCACTGTTTCTGAAGCGCTTCGTGCGCCAATCCAAGCGCTTCGTGCACCTCGATATTTTCGGCTGGGTGCCGCGCGAGCAGCCCGGACGTCCGCAAGGTGGCGAGCCGCAAGGGACGCGTGCGCTCTACCATTTCTTCCGCCAAGAGCTTGGGCAGTCGTGAGCGACGGAGACCTTCCCGATCCTCGGCGCCACGCTTATCGCCCTGACCTTGCCGACGCGAGGCTAGAAGGTCTGATCGCGGCCGAGCGTTACGTGCAAGGCGAGCCGCGTCAGGTGATCGCGCCATCGCTTCCCTTGCGGCCCGAGCCGCGCTCCGACTCGATCCTAGAGACCGAGGCTCTCAAGGGCGAGACCGTCACCGTCTTTGCCGAGAGCGAGGGTTGGGCCTGGGTACAGATCGACCGCGACTCTTACGTCGGCTACATGCCGAGCGAGGGTTTGAGCGCTTCGATCATCGAGCCGACCCATCGGATCGCTGCGCTCCGCACCTACGTCTTCCCCGAGCCGGACGCCAAGTCGCCGCCGCTTGCCCTGCTCAGCCTGAACGCGCTGTTCACCGCCAAAGCCGAAGAGGGCAAATTTCTCGCGCTCGAAGACGAAGGCTATGTCTTTGCGCGTCATGCGCTTCCGGCAGGTGAGGTCGTGGACGATCCGGTCGCCATCGCCGAGGCGTTTCTCGGCACGCCCTATCTCTGGGGCGGCCGCACCAGTATCGGGCTTGACTGCTCAGGCCTGGTGCAGCTCGCCCTCGAAGCGGCAGGATTTAACGCGCCGCGCGACGCCGACATGCAGGCTGAAGAGCTTGGCGAGCCGATCGACTGCGAGCGAGGCGCAAAGCTCCGCCGTGGCGATCTCGTGTTCTGGGATGGGCATGTGGGGATCATGAGAAGCCCAACCGATCTCATCCACGCCAATGCCTATCATATGGCGGTCGAGATCGAGCCTCTCGCCGAGGCGAAAGAGCGCATCAAGGCAGCAACGGGCTCTGAGGTGATTGGTGTGCGGCGGCTGCCGCATCTTGGCGGCAGCCGAGAAGCTTAGAGGCTGAGGTCAGTGCAGTACGCCGAACAGCCAGAGCAAAATGATGATCGGGATCGGAATACCGATCAGCCACAACAATATTCCGCGCATGGTCCGTGTCTCCGCTTCTTACGGGGGTAATACGGCGGAGCAAACGTCCGGCCACGTCGGGAGTTCCAATTACTAGGTCGCGACGGCGCCTCCGCGCCTCGCCTGTAGTTCGAAGGCTGCGGCAAGCAGCGCCTTGGTGTAGTCGGTCTTCGGCTTGGCGAACACCGTCCTCGCCGGGCCTTGTTCGACCACCTTGCCGTGGCGGAGCACAATGATCGAGTTTGCGAGCGCGCGCACGACCTTGAGGTCGTGGCTGATGAAGAGATAAGCGAGCTTGTGCTTCCGTTGCAGCTCGCGCAGGAGATCGACGATCTGCGCTTGCACTGAGACGTCGAGCGCAGACGTCGGCTCGTCGAGAATGAGGAATTTCGGCTCGAGCACGAGCGCGCGGGCAATCGCAATGCGCTGGCGCTGCCCGCCGGAGAATTCGTGGGGGTAGCGGTCGCGCCAGGCTGGGTCTAGGCCGACCTCCTTCAGCGCCCGGGCCACGCGCGCATTCCGCTCGTCCTGGCTCAACCCGTGATTCTGGATCAGCAGCCCTTCCTCGATGATCTGCCCTACCGAAAGGCGGGGAGAGAGCGAGCCGTAAGGGTCCTGGAACACGATCTGCATGTGCCGCCTAAGCGGGCGCATGCGCTTCGAATCGTAGCCGTCGATGCGGTTGCCGAGATAGACGATCGGGCCGTCGCTCGAGACGAGCCGAAGAAGCGCAAGCCCGAGCGTCGTCTTGCCCGAGCCAGATTCGCCCACCACGCCAAGCGTCTGGCCTTCCTTGACGGCGAGATCGATGCCGTCAACCGCCTTGATGTAGCCGACGATGCTCCGCAAGAAGCCACGCTTGATAGGGAACCACACCTTCAGGTCCTTGGCTTCGAGAATGGTCTGCGCCTTGGCGTTGGCCGGCGGCGGCGCGCCCTTCGGCTCAGAGGCGAGCAGATGCTTGGTGTAAGGGTGCCGCGGCGAGGCGAAGATCTGCTGGGTCGCGCCGCGCTCGACGATCTCGCCATTGTTCATCACGCACACCCTGTCGGCCATTTTCCGCACGATGCCGAGGTCATGGGTGATGAGCAGCATGGCCATATGGAACTCGTCCTTGAGCTTGGCGAGCAGATCGAGGATCTGCGCCTGGATGGTCACGTCGAGCGCGGTGGTCGGCTCGTCGGCGATGAGCAGATCAGGCTCGTTGGCGAGCGCCATGGCGATCATCACGCGCTGCCGCTGCCCGCCCGAGAGCTGATGCGGATAAGAGGCGAGCCGGCCCTTGGGGTCGTCGATGCCAACCTTGCCGAGCAGGTCGAGTACGCGCTCGCGCGCCGCGCGGTCCGACAACCCGCGATGAATTTTCAGTATTTCGCCGACTTGCTGCTCGATGGTGTGCAGCGGGTTGAGCGAGGTCATAGGCTCCTGGAAGATCATCGAGACGTTGTTGCCGCGGATTGAGCGCAGCGCGGCGTCGCGCAGCGACATCAGGTTTTCGCCCTTAAACCAGATCTTTCCCGAGGGGTGAGAGGCCGAAGGGTAGGGCAGAAGTTTGAGGATCGAGAGCGCGGTGACGGTCTTCCCGGAGCCGGACTCCCCGACCAGGGCCACCGTCTCGGCCCTGCCGATGTCGAAGGACACATGCTTGACCGCGTGGGTAATCTTACCGCCGCCACGGAAGTCGACCGACAAATCTTCAACCTTGATAAGCTCGCGCTGGAGCGGAGGGCTCTGGCCGTTTCTCGCTTCCATCAAGCCGCTCCGCTCTTAACTCGCTCAGGTTCGGCGTCGGCGCATACCC
>DATFVO010000115.1:0-7738 GCA_035260265.1 Methyloceanibacter sp. | reverse complement strand
AGCTGGAAGTTTTAGGACTAGAGTGGGTGCGCAGAGAGCAAGGTTGCGATCATGTAGAGGCAGTAAATATCAAGCCTCTGAACGTGCAAGGAACGGCACCCAACTGGGACGTGGTCGAGTTCATCCCTCCTCTCGACCCGCTGGCTGAGGTGTATGCCCGCAATGCGATCAACCGGCTGCGTCAGATGTACGCGCTAGCCGGAGGGCAATATGACTAAGTCTGCACAATCGGAAGGTCGGGTCTTAGGCAGTCACTGTGGGGCGTTCTTCTCCAATCCCGGGGACTATCCATTGTAGCAAAGACATTGCGATGGTCAACGCGAGCATGTCGCCACCATGTCGGCAGGAGCTGCCGCTCATGAGCGGCGCTCGTTGAAAATGCTCGGGAATAAGTGACAACCGGAATGCGCTTAATTCAGCCAAAAATCGCGCTAAGTGACTGAATTAATTGGTAGCGGAGGAGGGACTCGAACCCCCGACACGCGGATTATGATTCCGCTGCTCTAACCAGCTGAGCTACTCCGCCACTTGGCTCGATGAAAAGCGGATTACTCCGCCAATTGGCTTGCTAACCGGCGATATAGAGATCGCCAATAATGAGTGTCAAGCAAGCGCCGGCCATGCACGAGCGAGCGAGCGACCTGCCACTTGATCCTCACCCTGATCGGCTCCGGCAGAGCCGATCTTGCCGGCACACGCACCGGCGCCCGGACTTGCGGCTTAGGCGCCAGCACCTTCTGCGGCGGAAGCCCGAAGCCAGGCTCCTTGACGAAGCGGAGCATGGTGAACAAGCCGAAGGGGCGGAGCGAACGGCGCTCGGCAAGCCGCAAATCCTCACAGACCAGCACCTGGTCTAGGTCGAACACGGGATGCCAGCCGATCAGATCGGCGAAGGGAGCAAGCCTGCGCTCGACGAAGCCGCGCACGCCCGCGTCCTCGCTGAAATGATTGACCAGAATGACCTCGCCGCCGGTGGCGCACACGCGTTCGAGCTCGCGCATGACGCGCTCAGGCTCAGGCACGACAGTCATGACGTACATGGCAACCACGGTGTCGAAGCTTTCGTCGGGAAAGGCGAGAGCGCCGGCGTCCATCTCGTGCAACCCGGCGACATTGTCGAGATCGTGCCGCTCGACCTTGGCTCCGGCCTTGGCCAGCATCTCGGGCGAAAGGTCTATGCCGGTGATGGTGAGATGGCTGCCATAGCGGGGCAAAGAGAGCCCGGTGCCGACGCCAACCTCGAGCACGCGGCCGCGCCGGCGATTGATGATCTGCACGGCATGCTTGCGGCCGGCCTCGGCGATCTTGCCGAAGGTCAAGTCGTAGATCGGAGCCCAGCGGCGATAGGCATCGCGTACCGAGGCCGTGTCCATTACCGGTGACTTGGAAACCAACGTTCCCTCTCCTACCGAAGCGCCGCCTTGCAGAACGGCTTACCGCGATACGGCCGCGAACGCCTGCTCCGATCCGCCTGAAGCCGAAGCCTGAAGGCGGTCTCTGGCCAACAAATGGCTTGTCGTGGCGGACTTGATCCATCCGCCGCCGAGAAGCCGCTCGCCACCACCCTTGGCGGCGTAGAACACGCAAGCCTGCCCTGGCGACACGCCGTCCTCGCCATGAGCGAGCTCGATCGTGACGCCGTCCTCCTCAATGCTCAGGTGCGCCGGCTGCAACGGCCCGCTCGATCTGATCCTTGCGAGGATCTCTTCGCCGCTCTGCGCGAAGTCCTCGAACGGCTCATCGCCGAGCCAGTTCACGTCACGAAGCTTGAGCGTGCGGGTATGCAGAGCTTCGCGAGGACCGACCACCACCTCGCGGCGGGAGGCGTCGAGCTTCAGCACATAGAGCGGCTCCTTGGCAGGGACTCCGATCCCTTTGCGCTGGCCGATCGTGTAATTGATGATGCCGCCGTGGCGGCCGAGCACGCGTCCATCTACGTGGACGATATTGCCTGCCTCGGCGGCGCCCGGGCGCAATCGCTCGATCACTTGCGTGTAGCGTCCGGTCGGCACGAAGCAGATGTCCTGACTGTCCGACTTCTCGGCGACGACAAGCCCGAAGTCGCGCGCAAGCTTGCGCGTCTCGTCCTTCCGGCGATGGCCCAAAGGGAAGCGCAAGAAGGCAAGCTGCTCGGGCGTAGTGGCGAACAGGAAATAGCTCTGGTCGCGCTCCTTGTCGGCGGCGCGATAAAGTTCCCATCCGGCTGGCCCTGGCTTGCTCATGACATAATGTCCGGTGGCAAGCGCCGCGGCTCCGAGCCCCTCCGCCATCTGCAACAGGTCGTGGAACTTGATCTTCTGGTTGCAGGCAACGCACGGGACCGGCGTTTCGCCGTGCAGATAGCTGTCGGCAAATTCGCCCATTACGGCTTCGGCGAAACGCGCCTCGTAATCGAGCACATAATGGGGGATCTGAAGGGCATCCGCGACGCGGCGAGCGTCCTGGATATCCTGGCCTGCGCAGCAGGCGCCCCTACGGCCAACCGCCTTGCCATGGTCGTAGAGCTGAAGCGTGATACCGATGACGTCGTAGCCTTCGGCCTTCAGCAGTGCGGCCACCACGGAGGAATCGACCCCGCCGGACATGGCGACGACGACCCGGTTGTCGGCCGGGCGGCCGGGAAGGCGAAGACTGTTAAGCGCCGAGGCTTGTGACGATGCCACTGATCTCAAACTCGGATTTGCGAATAACGCCAGGCCAGCAACGACAATATGGATGGTCCAAACAAGGCTTTATGCCTATGTGTTGGCTCCGCCCTTCCCAAGGGCCGAAGATAGGGATCGCGGCAAGGCTAGGCAAGGCAAGAAGCCATCGCCGGAGGTAGACGAACGGCCTCCAACGGGCCGCATTTGGCCCGATAATTCAGCAAGTTTTGGCTATTTCCTTGCGCCTTCCTTTACCTGACGGCTTAGGCAAATCTTAAATTGGGCGCGCTAGTCTCGCGATCACATTGGCTCATCGAGAGATGGTGTTGTGAGTACGATGACCGAGCATTACAGGCCGCGTGTTAGATATGTGATTGGCCCCGACGGCAGCCCGCTGACCATTGCCGATCTCCCGCCCAAGGATACCAAGCGGTGGGTGATCCGCCGCAAGGCCGAGGTGGTCGCCGCTGTGCGCGGCGGGCTTATCAGCCTCGAAGAGGCCTGCGAGCGCTACACGCTGACCGTCGACGAGTTCCTGAGCTGGCAGCGGTCGATCGACAAGCACGGGCTTCCCGGCTTGCGCGCCACCCGCATCCAGGACTATCGCGGCGGCTAAGCTTCTTCAGCCACCAATCCTCCTTGTCATGCCCGCGCCTGCCTGCGCGAAGCCGAAGCGCAGCCCGCCCGCGATAAGGCTTCGCTTCGGCGAAGGCAGGAAAGCGGGCATCCAGTAAAGGGCGCCCTCTCCTTTTGCGGAGATGCGGTGTTTACTGGATTTGCCCGGGCAAGTCGGGCAATGACAAAGAGAAATGGCTAAGCAGCATCCGATCTTTACCATTGGCTATGAGGGCGCGAGCGTGGCCGCCTTCGTCGCGGCGTTGCGCGAGGCCGGCGTTGCGCTTGTGCTCGACATCCGCGCGGCGCCCGTCTCGCGCAAGAAGGGATTCTCCAAAACGCCCCTCGCCCAGCATCTCTCAGAGGCAGGGATGGGCTACCGCCATCTGCGCGGACTGGGCACGCCGAAACAGGGGCGCGGGGCTGCGCGCTCTGGAGACCATGACTCGTTTGAGCGCATTTTTCGCGTCATCTCGAAGAGCCTGAAGCGCTGCTCGACCTCGGTGAGGCTCTAAGCCCCGCTGGAGTTCAGCCGATCTGCCTGCTTTGTCTCGAGCGCGACCCGGAGCAATGCCATCGGCTGATCGTCGCCGAACGCATGTCTTAGGAGAGCGGGCAGCCCATCCGCCATCTCTTCGCGGATGTAGCTGGAGACTTGATTTAGCGAGGAGCCGGCGCCGAGGCGGTCACGGCCTTCGGCATCTTCTTGCTGCAATTCGTCTCGCCGCGCTTCCAGCGGTCGATATCGAACTGCATCTTGGCGGCAAGCTCGGGCGGCATGCCGCGATTTTCCGTGGTCACAATGGTGTAGCCGCCTTGCTGATTGAAATCGATGGCGTAGTTCGACACGCCGGCGCGGCCGAGCTCGATCTTCTTGTGGATGGTGATCTGCACCTTCCTGCCGTCCGGGCTGACATCGGCACGGTAGACGTGCTCGGGCAGAAGTGGTGCGTCGGCATTGAACCAGCAAGTCTTGATGCGGCCGCCGAGCAGCACATAGGCATCGACCGGCTTAGCCGCTGCGATCGACATCCTAGTCGGAGCCGGGGCCGCGACCTGCACGGAGCCAGTGCTTTCATTTGACGCTTGCGCGGAGGCATCGGCGGTGGATTGGCCGCCGCCGAGCATTCCGCCACCGAGCGAGAAGCCGCTCGGGCGCCAGGCGCACCCGGCAATGAGGGCGACCGTCAAAATTAAAATCGAACTTGACAACGCTACTCGTGACACAGCACTTCCCCCGCGAGCGCGGACCTCGCTCTAGTCGCGGAAATTCACATATTGCAACGGCTGCTCGACCGACAACCCCTTCACGTGCTGGATCACCGCCTGTAGGTCATCACGCTTCTTGCCCGAAACCCTGAGCTCGTCGCCCTGCACCGTGACTTGCACCTTGAACTTCTGGTCCTTGACCTCTTTGACCAAACGCTTGGCAAGCTCCCGGTCGATGCCTTGCCTGATCAGCGCCTTCTGTCGCACCGCCTGCCCGGCGGCCTTCTCCAAAGGCTTATAGTCGATGACTCCGGCATCGATCTTGCGGCGCGCGAGATGGCCCTGCAACAGCTCGTGCATCTGCTTCAGCTTGAGCTCGTCGTCGGCATTGAGCGTGATCTCGCTTCCGCTCCGTTCGACGCGCGACTGGGAATTCTTGAAATCATAACGTTGGCTCATCTCGCGCGTCATGTTGGCGAGCGCATTGTCGACCTCGGCGAGATCCACCTTCGAGACGATGTCGAATGACGGCATGAGGCCTCAGCCTGCCTTTCTGCTGTCGCGCCGATGATAGCACCGACGCCGGCTTGAGAAGCCGCTACCTGAGGGCTCGACCGGCCGGGCTAGCCCGCAACGCGCTGGATTCCGACCGGCTCGAGCTCGGATTGACCGGGTGCACGGGCCTGATCCACCCGCAATCCCATGTCGCGCTCCTCGAGCAGCTCGATCTTCCTGAGCTCGGCGCAAGCCTCATCGAACTCGCCACGGGCGGCTGCGAGCTTAGCCTCGAGGTCTGCGGCCGATGCCGTCAGATTGTTGCGCCTCTGGATCGCTGCCTTGGCGAAGGTCGGATAGGCGTAATGGTTGACGTCGGTTGTGCCGGCCCGCTCCTGCTCAATTGCGATCTGGCGGTCGAGGTCGCAAGCCATATGGTTAAAGTCGCCGATCATGGCCTCGATCTCGGCAACCTTCCGGCGCTTCTCCTCAACCTCGAAGCGCTTCAAGCGGATCACTGCGTCGCGTGACTTCATCACTCACTACCCTCAACTCTACTAGGCCACCCACAATTATTCATCCCAACACCGCCAGGGCACAAGCCGAGCGCGCCGGCGTCCTGCGCGAACCAGCTCGACGGCCAATGGCGGCCTTAGGGCAGAGAGAAGCGGCCCAGCGAGACAACGCCGATGTCCTTGATCGGACTCGGCAATCAGCCTCGAACGATCATGCCAGATCGCGACCGGAGCCCCTGCCCTCGCCTCCGATCATCGCCGACAGGACTTAAGCGGCGGTAAACCATATGACGGGCATTTAACAGAATCGCGTTCATGAACGGATGGTTGGTGAACACGATTTTTCAAGTGCTACCGACTTATAACCCTTCGCCACCAGAAAGCCTTTGCGTCGTTGCCATTACGCTCCTTTGAGGTTAACGATAAAGTTGGACTAACTGTGGAGTTTGCCAAAAGGGCGAACGACCAATAAAACTCAGCAGGACCGACCAGAGGATACTAAGAGACTAGAGCGAAGTTCACGCTTTGACCTAGCGTGGAAGCTTTTTTCCTCTATCTGTTAATTGGAAGGGGGATATCACGGTATTCGAGAGAAGAGCCCGGTGCCGTAGGCACGCGCCCTACAGGCAAATGGCATCAATGGTGATCTGCGTTGGTTCCCCGGTTACGTTTCTATGAGTTGCCCGAACGGTTCTGTTAGTTACCCGAAAGCCCCTCTCACCGCAGTGCTTGGCTAGGAGTTGCATTGCCTTTGTTTCATTGTCTCGGCTACCGGTATTCACGTAACGAACGCCGACGGTGTTGCCGCTCTCATAGTTGATCTCAGGCTGAGTAAAGAGGTCACAGCCAGTCAACAAGACGGCCAGGAGCGCAATCCTTGTCATAGATTTCAGCACGTCACTGCGCATAACAAACCCCGGCTTCGAGCTGTCTACTCCGATCTTTACGCTGTTTCGTTAGCCACCCGGCTGTGGCGCATGCCATAGCAGAAATAGATGACGAGGCCGAACGACAGCCAGATGCCAAGCCTGAGCCACGTGTCGCCTGGCAATCCGAGCATAAGCAGCACCGCCGACAGCGCTCCAGCTGGCGCGACGAAATAGATCGCCGGGGCCCTGAAGGGCCGCTCGATGTCTGGCTGTGAGATGCGCAGCGCAAGGACGCCAAGACAGACGATGGCAAATGCGAACAGCGTGCCAATGCTCACTAGTTCGCCGACAAGGCCGATCGGCAGCAGCCCCGCCAGAATCGTGACGATGAAGCCCACCGCGATGGTACTGATGTAAGGCGTGCGAAAGCGGTGATGGATTTTCGCGCCGAACGGCGGCAGCAGCCCGTCGCGTGACATGGAATAGAAGATACGCGGCTGGCCGAGTAATAGCACCAGGATGACCGATGTTAGGCCCAATATCGCGCCAAGCTTGATGATGGGGGACAGCCATGTAAGGCCCATCGCGTCGACGCCAACGGCGATCGGGTCCGGCACATTTAGCTTGTAGGGCATGATGCCGGTGATGACAAAGCTCACCAGCACATATAACAGCGTACAAAACACCAAGTGATCCGAGGATACCAATCGGCATGCGCGCTGAGGGTTGATGGCCTCCTGCGACGCGGTCGAGACCGCATCGAAGCCGATATAGGCGAAGAACACGACAGCGGCGCCCCGCAGAACTCCACTCCAGCCAAAAATGCCGGGACCTTGGTTTGGCGGAATGAAGGCGCCTTCTGGATTGCCTGCCGTCACCCAGTTCTGCGTGCTCACGAAGGCAATTCCCGCCACGATAAAGGCAACCACGATCGCCACCTTGATCACGACGATTACGTTGTTGAACCTACTCGATTCACGAATGCCAATGACGAGGAGGGACGAGATCGCCGCGATGATGAGCATAGCCGGAACGTTAAGGACGGCGCCCGTGCGGCTCCAGACGCCGGCTGCCGCATCATAGGCAAGCGGCGAGGTCGCAAATTGGTCCGAGATCGGGATGCCAAGGTCGCGCAGAAAACTCACGACGTAGCCCGAGCCCGCCTCGGCCGCGAAATGCCGTAAGCCAATGACTGGGCTAATGGCAAGGGAAACAACAGGGTGATCGGGAGACGCTACGCTCGAATCCTGTATAAGCAATCAATTCTTCCAGCTTCGCCGGAGAGTTCCTGATAACCAACGGTTTTCGAGTTCTATGTTTCTCATGCTGGCCTGTGCCGTTCAGTAGCTAAGCATGTGCTCTTGTTCGGCATTTTCACCGCGTCCATCTC
>DATFVO010000114.1:0-8177 GCA_035260265.1 Methyloceanibacter sp. | reverse complement strand
AAATAGGGCTGATCTTGGGCGGTATTTTGGCGCATCAGGATGGTGCACTGCGCCGCGTTTTGGCGGCAAGGAGTGTTGCAGCGCACACGTCGAGCTGGTCGAAATGATCGATCGTCGCCTCGGCTTCCAAGTTGGCTAGCAAGCGTTGCTGCGTAGCCGAAACTCACCAGGATGACAGGCACTCCGGCCGCCTTCGCGGTCTGCACGTCGACATCGCTGTCGCCCAGGATGGGTCTCCACCCGCGAGCTTGATCGTGCCGTTTAGGTGACCAGGATCCGGCTTTGCCACCGCGAAGGTATCCCGTCCCGCGATCGCCGAGAAATAATCTTCGAGATCAAGCTCTTGGAGGAGGAGCCGGCTCAGATATTCCCGCTTGTTGGTGCAGACCGCGAGGGTCGCGCCTTGCTCGCGAGGCGTTTCGGCGCTGTGACGGCGCCCGGGTATGGCCGGCTTTCCTGCGCTACGTTCGCCTCGTAGTAGACCAGGAACTCGGCGAGCATCTCGTCGAGATCGTCGGTGGCTCCGAGCCGGCGCAAGGTCTCCTCGATCATGACGCGAATGCCGAACCCTACTCCCGAGCGCACGGTCGCGGCTGAGACCGCAGCATGGCCGCGGCGGGTGAGTACGTGGTTCAGCGCGTGGGTAAGATCCGGCGCGGTGTCAACAAGCGTACCGTCGAGATCGAAGACGATGGTGGCGCCCTTCAGCATTGGAGTTCTGTCACACGCGCCTTGCGGGCACGCAAGCGGCGGCGTAGAGAGCGCCGGGTGATGGACCGATTTCAGCACCGTTCTGGGGAGAACCTTGCTCAAGACCGAGGACCTCAAGGAAAGCGCCGCGCGCGCCGCGCTCGATCTCGTCGAGGACGGCATGGAGCTAGGCCTTGGCACCGGCTCGACCGCCGCTCGCTTCGTCAAGGCAGTTGGCGAGCGAGTAGCGCAAGGCTTGCGCGTCCTCTGTGTCCCCACTTCCGAAATCACCCGCGTGCAAGCCGAAGGACTCGGCATTCCGCTTACCACGCTCGACGAAACGCCGCGGCTCGATCTCACCGTAGATGGCGCCGACGAGATCGACGATCAGCTTCGCCTGATCAAAGGCGGTGGCGGTGCGCTGCTGCGCGAGAAGATCGTGGCCACGGCGTCGGACCGCATGGTGGTGATTGCCGACGACAGCAAGCTCGTGGCGAGACTCGGGACCTATCCACTTCCGGTCGAGGTGGTACGCTTCGGGTTGCTCGCGACCATGCGTCTGATCGAGGCAATTGCGGTTGAGACGGGCTGCCACGGCGAGATCAAGCTGAGACCGGGAACTGGGGACGCGCCGTTCGTGACCGATCAAGGCAATCTCATCGTCGATTGCGCCTTCGGTGCGATCCCCGAGCCGGAAGTGCTGGCTTTCGCGCTGAAGCGGATTCCGGGCGTGGTCGAGCACGGCCTGTTCCTTGGCATTGCAGATTTGGCTATCGTGGCGGGAAGCGACGGAGTGAAAATGTTGCGTCGCGCAGGAGCCTGACGCCAGGTGGCTCAATACGACTACGACCTGTTCGTCATCGGCGCGGGCTCCGGCGGAGTTCGCGCGGCGCGCCTCGCTGCCGAGCTCGGCGCCAAGGTCGGGATCGCCGAGGAATATCGCATCGGCGGAACCTGCGTGATCCGTGGCTGCGTGCCGAAGAAGCTTCTCGTCTATGGCAGTAGGTACGGCCTTGAATTCGCCGAGGCCAAGGCGTTCGGCTGGACCTGCAAGGATTTGAAGTTCGACTGGCGAACCCTGATCGGCAATGTCAGGCGCGAGGTCGACCGGCTGAACGGAGTCTATACCCGAATCCTCGAGAAGGCCGGCGTTGACCGCTTCATGACCCGCGCCGCACTGGAAAATCACGAGACGGTCCATCTCGGACCGGGCAGTGCTGCGGTGTCCGCCAAGACCATCCTCATCGCGACTGGCTCCCACCCGATGATTCCGGATCTGCCTGGCAAGGAGCACCTGATCAGCTCGAATGAATGCTTCGAGCTCGAGCACCTGCCGGACAGCATCGTCATCATCGGCGCCGCTTACATCGGCATGGAGTTCGCTTCGATCTTCAGAAGCTGCGGCGTCGCTGTGACCGTGCTTCATCGCGGCGACCAGGTGCTGCGCGATTTCGATAGCGATCTCCGAGACGGGTTGGCCGAGGCCATGCGCAATCGCGGCATCGATCTCCGCATGGACACCGATGTTGCCTCCATCGAGAAGGTCGGAAACGGTTATCGCGTAAGTTTGAAACGCGGTGGCTCGATCACCGCCGATCTCGTCATGGCGGCGACTGGGCGAATGCCCACCACAGCGGGCTTCGGACTTGAAGAGGCCGGCGTCAAGCTTGGCATGAACGGCTGCATCGTGGTTGACGAGTTTTCCAAGTCCTCGGTCGACAATATCTATGCCGTCGGCGATGTGACCGACCGGAAGAATCTCACCCCGGTCGCGATCCGTGACGCCAACGCCTTTGCCGAGACGCTGTTCAACACCAATCCCACGCCGGTCTATTACACCTTCATTCCCACGGCAGTGTTCTCCCAGCCCGAAATCGGCACGGTCGGGCTCTCGGAGGAGAGGGCGCGCGAGATCTACGGTCCGGTCGATATCTATAAGACGAGTTTCAGACCGCTCCGCTCCATGGTGAGCGGCAGCACCGAGAAAATGATGATGAAGCTCGTCATCGACATGAAGTCCGACAAGGTTCTCGGCGTCCATATCCTTGGCCCTGACGCCGCCGAGATCGTGCAGATGGCGGCGATCGCGCTTCGCCTGGGCGTGACCAAGGCGGAGTTCGACGCCACCATGGCGCTGCATCCCTCTGCTGCCGAGGAGCTTGTGACGCTCCGCCACAAATGGGAGGCGCCTACGCCGATAGCAGGATCAGATGCGGCGGCTTGAGGACAAGGTCGCGCTCGTCACCGGCGGCGGGGCAGGGATTGGACGCGCCATCGCCGAGACCTTCGCCCGCGAAGGAGCGTCCGTGATCGTTGCAGACCTCAATGGCGAGACAGCCAAGGAAGTCGCCGACGGCATCGTCAAAAGCAACGGCGCGGCTTCGGCGCATGAGGTAGATGTCACCGACACACCGCAGGTGAAGGCGCTGATGAGCGCCATCGCCAAGGTTCACAGCCGGCTGGACGTGTTGGTCAACAATGCCGGTGTCGGCGAGCGCTCGGACTTCCGCCACCTGTCAGATGAGGCCTGGGACAAGGTATGGAAGACCAATCTCGACGGCACGGTGCGCTGCGCCCGCGAGGCGTTCGATCTGCTGAAGGCCTCGGGCAAGGCGTCGATCATCAATCTTTCTTCGATCATGGCGAGCAAGCACACGCGCCAGATGGCGGTCTACTCGGCGACCAAAGGAGCGGTTTCGGCGCTGTCGCGCAGCCTTGCGGTGGAATATGCGCCCTACGGCATCCGCGTGAACACGCTGCTGCCTGGCTATGTCGAAACGGCGCTGATTGGGCGCTATCTCTCAAACCCGATGGTCGCCAAGGCGCTGCTCACTCAGACGCCGCTCAGGCGTTTCGGCACGCCGCAGGATATCGCCAACGCCGCTCTGTTTCTCGCTTCCGATGAGGCCGCCTACATCACCGGCGCCGCGCTGAATGTGGATGGCGGCATGGCCACCACGCTTTAAGACGCTCCCGCGGGAACGATACTGGGAGCCGGTGTCGCTGTCGGCAGCATCAAAGTCTCCTCGATGATCTCGTCGACCACGCCAACCAAGGCAGCCTGCTCGCTGCCGCCGAGCTTCTTTATCGCGTCATAGCGGGCGAGCTGCCGGTCAGCGCTTGTGCCGCGCTGTACGATCGTCCGGGCATGCGCAACCTCGGCAATGCAGCCAAAATAGGCGGCGTCCTCGGCGATCAGCTCGAACAGCTCCTCGAGCAAGAGGGGGAAGGGCACCACCGCGCCCTTGCCAAAATCGACCATGCCCTGCTCGATACCGTAACGCTGCGCGCGCCAGCGGTTTTCGCGCACGAGGAAGGGCGGATAATGCCGCCAGCGCTGGTTCTCTCGACGCAGGCGATAGAGCAGCCTGAGGATGCAGCGAAACAGCGAAGCGATGGCGACACCGTCCTCGACGAGCGGGCAAATATCGGTAATGCGCATCTCGAGCGTGGGGAAGCGCGCCGAAGGGCGCAAGTCCCACCAGATCTTGGTGGCGTCCTCGATCAATCCGGCGCTGACGAGAAGCTCGATGGTGCGCTCATATTCGCTATAGCTCGAGAATTGATGCGGGACGCCGGTGCGCGGCAGCTCGTCGAACACTGAGAGCCGGTAGGATTTGAGCCCGGTCTGGATGCCTTGCCAGAACGGCGAGGAGGTCGAGAGCGCGAGCAGATGTGGCAGGAAATAGGCGGCTTGACCAAGCAGGTCGATGCGTAGATCGTCGTCCTCGATGCCGACGTGGACATGCATGCCAGAAATCACGAGCCGTCGCCCGACCTGCTGGAGGTCGCGGGCAATCACATTGTAGCGCTCCTTGTCGGTGTGCTGCTGGGCCGACCACTCGGCAAAGGGATGTGTCGATGAGGCGATGGGCGCAAGCCCGAACTCATCGGCGATGTGGCCGACCGTGCTGCGAAGATGAACCAGCTGATCGCGCGCCTCCTGCATCGAGTTGCACACGCGGGTGCCGACCTCGATCTGCGAGCGCAGGAATTCGGGGCTGACCTGGCCGCGCAGGGCCTCCTCGCATTTGGCGAGCAATTCAGGCGGCTGCTCGTGCGCGAGGTCGCGGCTGTCCTTGTTGACGAGGAGGTACTCCTCCTCGATGCCGACGGTGAAGCTCGGTTCCTTGATCGCCATGGATCCTATCGCGCCACGTTTACAGCCGCCAAGGTTGGCCTGGCGTTAAGGGATATGTGCCATGCTCAAGGAGGTCAGGCAATGAAGCGGACTGCCTAGCCACGCTTCCGCCAATCGCTTATATACCGGTCACTTTCAAGGAGAGCCGTTGGATGGCACCCCGCTGGAGCCCAGATAGCTGGCGCACCAAGCAGATCGAGCAGGCGCCGGTCTATCCCGACCTGACCCAGCTCGAACAGGTCGAGAAGCAGCTCGCAACCTTCCCGCCGCTCGTGTTCGCCGGCGAGGCGCGCGAGTTGAAGGCTAAGCTCGGCCGCGTCGCTGCCGGCGAGGCATTTCTGCTCCAGGGCGGCGATTGTGCCGAGAGCTTCCTCGAGCACCGTGCCGACGCGATCCGCGACTTTTTCCGCGTGTTCCTGCAGATGGCGGTGGTGCTCACCTATGCCGGCGGCTCGCCGGTGGTGAAGGTCGGACGCCTTGCCGGGCAGTTCGCCAAGCCGCGTTCGAGCACCACTGAGACGCAAAAAGGCAAGTCGCTGCCGAGCTATCGTGGCGACATCGTCAACGGCATTGAGTTCACCGAGGAGGCACGCCAGGCCGACCCACAGCGCATGCTGATGGCCTATCGTCAGTCAGCGGCGACGCTCAACCTTGTGCGCGCCTTCGCGCAAGGCGGCTACGCCAATCTCGAGCATGTGCATCGATGGAATCTCGGCTTCGTTAAGGATAGCCCCGCCGGGCACCGCTACCACGAGCTCGCTGGTCACATCGCCGAGACCTTGCGCTTCATGCGCGCCTGCGGGCTGAATGCCGATAACACGCCTCAGCTCCGCACCACGAGCTTCTATACGAGTCACGAAGCGCTTCTGCTCGGCTATGAGCAGGCCTTCACGCGTATCGACTCGACCTCAGGCGACTGGTACGCGACCTCAGGGCACATGCTTTGGGTGGGCGACCGCACGCGGCAGCTTGACGAAGCTCATATCGAGTATCTGCGCGGCATCAAGAACCCTGTGGGACTGAAGGTCGGGCCGAGCCTCGGTGCCGACGAGCTGCTCAAGCTCATCGACGTGCTCAACCCTCAGAACGAGCCGGGACGTCTTACGCTCATCTGCCGCTTCGGAGCCGACAAGGTCGCCAAGCATCTTCCTCAACTGATCCGCACCGTAACGCGGGAGGGAAGGATCGTGGTGTGGACCTGCGACCCCATGCACGGCAACACCATCAAGGCGGGAAGCGGCTACAAGACGCGGCCATTCGACCTCATCCTGTCTGAGGTCGAGTCGTTCTTCGACATTCATCGCAGCGAAGGCACCCATGCCGGCGGCATCCATGTCGAGATGACCGGGCAGAACGTCACTGAATGCGTGGGCGGCGCCAAGGCCGTTACCGAGACCGATCTGTCGGACCGCTATCACACCCATTGCGACCCGCGGCTCAACGCCGACCAATCGCTCGAGCTTGCCTTCATCATGGCCGAAAGGCTGAAGCGCGAGCGCGAGGGGCGGCCCGAGCCAGAGATCTCGATTGCCGCCGGCGAGTAAGCCACAAGCCTGCCGGTCTTATCATTTCGTCATGGCCGGGCTTGCCCGGCCATCCACGATTGAGCCAGCTGTACCGCTGAAATTCGTGGATGCCCGGCACTTGGCCGGGCATGACGAGTCAAGTTGGATAATTCCGTTCTAAATTTCGCCCATGGCGCACAAGATTACCGACTCCTTCAAGCTTGCGCTCGCGCAGCTCAACCCCGTCGTCGGCGACATCGCGAGCAATCTCGCGAAGGCCCGCGAGGCGCGCTCTCGCGCTGCCGAAGCTGGCGCCGATCTCGTCGTCTTCACCGAGCTTTATCTGACCGGCTATCCGATCGAGGATCTCGTGCTCAAGCCGGCTCTGCAGAAGGCCGCGCGCGAGGCCTGCGAGGAGTTTGCCCGCGACACCAGCGATCGCGGCCCCGCAGTCCTGGTCGGACTCCCTTGGGGAGATGGGCCCTTCGTCTATAACGCGGTGGCCCTGCTCGACAGAGGCCGCATCGAAGCGGTCCGCTACAAGAACAATCTGCCGAATTACGGCGTGTTCGACGAAAAGCGTGTCTTCGCGCCTGGCTCGATGCCGGAGCCCATCGAGTTTAGAGGCGCAAAGCTCGGCGTCCCCATTTGCGAGGACATCTGGAGCGAGGAGGTTTGCGAGGCACTTGTGGACGCGGGGGCAGAGCTGCTCATCGTGCCGAACGGTTCGCCCTATTGGATCGACAAGCAGGAGGTCAGGTACGGCGTCGCCGAGACTAGGGTCGCCGAAACGCGGCTTCCGCTCGCTTACGTCAATCAGGTCGGAGGGCAGGACGAGCTTGTGTTTGACGGCGCCTCCTTCGTGCTCAACGAAAACGCTTCGCTTGCCGTGCAGATGCCGGCCTGGGAGGAAGCGGTCGGCGTCACCGAATGGCAGCGCGAGAATGGACGTTGGCGCTGCCCGCCGGGACACATTGCCGAGATCGAAGAGGGCGATGCCGCCAACTACCTCGCCTGCGTCACTGGCTTGCGCGACTACGTCGAGAAGAACGGTTTTCCGGCCGTGGTGCTCGGCCTCTCCGGTGGCGTCGACTCGGCGCTTTGCGCGGTGATGGCCGTCGACGCGCTGGGAGCCGGTCGCGTGCGTTGCGTCATGCTGCCTTACAGCTTCACCAGCAACGAGAGCTTGAACGATGCTGCGGCGACCGCGGAAGCTCTTGGCGTGCGCTACGACATCATGCCGATTCACAATGCCGTCGATGGATTGACCAAGGACCTCGCAAAGACGTTCCTGGGCACGAGTGCCGACGCGACCGAGGAGAACTTGCAGAGCCGAGCCCGCGGCACTCTCCTCATGGCGATTTCCAACAAGTTCGGCCCGATCGTGATCACGACCGGCAACAAGTCCGAGGTCTCGGTCGGCTATGCCACGCTCTATGGCGACATGAATGGCGGCTTCAATCCCATCAAGGACCTGTACAAGACACAAGTCTATGCGCTCGCGCGCTACCGCAATGCGCATCGACCTAAAGGCTGCCTCGGGCCTACCGGCATCGTGATCCCTGAGAACGTGCTGACCAAGGCGCCAACCGCCGAGCTCAAGGCCAACCAGCGCGATCAGGATACGTTGCCGCCCTACGATGTGCTCGACGACATCCTTAATTGCCTGGTCGAGCTCGAGCTGCCGCTGCCGGAGATCGTTGCGCGCGGGCATTCGCCCGAGCTTGTGAAGAAGGTCGAGCGCATGCTCTACCTCGCCGAGTACAAGCGCAGGCAGGCGGCGCCAGGCGTCAAGATCACGGCCAAGAATTTCGGCCGCGACCGCCGCTATCCCATCACCA
>DATFVO010000113.1:0-2628 GCA_035260265.1 Methyloceanibacter sp. | reverse complement strand
AAACGCATCGTACTGAAATGAGACCCGAACGTTTCGATTCTTGGCTCACCGTGGACGCCAAGGGCCTCTATTGCCGGCCAGGCGGCTTCCATATCGACCCTTATGGCGGGGCGAAGCGGGCCGTCATCACCCATGGGCATTCGGACCACGCGCGGCCGGGGCATGAGCATGTCCTTGCCACGGCCGTGACACTCGCCGTGATGAAGACACGGCTCGGGGCCGTAGCGACCCGTGGGACCCAGGCCGTGAAATATGGGGAGAAGCTGCAAATCGGAGAGGTGACGGTGACGCTCGTGCCTGCCGGCCACGTGCTCGGCAGCGCGCAAGTGTTGATCGAGTGGAAGGGCGCCCGAGTCGTGGTCTCTGGTGATTACAAAAGGAGCGCCGATCCCACCTGTCCACGTTTCGAGCTGCTTCCCTGCCACTTGTTCATTACCGAGGCCACCTTCGCGCTGCCGGTGTTCCAGCACGGCAACGCGCACGAGGAAGTTGCGAAACTTCTGAAATCGCGGGCGCAATTTCCCGAGCGAGCGCATGTGGTCGGCGTCTACAACCTTGGCAAATGCCAGCGGCTGATCGCCGTGCTGCGCGAAGCCGGATATGAGCGGCCGATCTATTTGCATGGCGCGCTGCAAGAGTGCTGCTCGCTGTATGAGACCTTCGGCGTGCGGCTTGGCCCGCTGAAGCCCGCCACGGGGACAGCGCGCGACGAGATGAAGGGTGAGATCGTTCTCGCCCCGCCGACCGCGATCGCCGACCGCTGGTCGCGCAGGCTCCCCGAGCCGGTGACAGCGTTCGCCTCAGGTTGGATGAGGATCCGCGCGCGCGCGCGCCAGCAGGGCATCGAGCTTCCGCTTGTGATCTCCGACCACGCCGATTGGAACGAGCTGACCGCAACCATCGCGGAGACTGGCGCTGGGGAGGTGTGGGTAACGCATGGGCGCGAGGACGCCCTCCTGCACCATATCCAATCGACTGGACGCAAGGGCCGCGCGCTCGCACTGATCGGCCGCGAGGACGACGACCAATGAAGGCCTTCGCAGAGCTCCTCGACCGGCTCGCCTACACGCGGTCGCGCAACGACAAGCTGCGGCTGCTCGCCGACTACTTCGCTTCCACCCCCGATCCCGATCGCGGTTATGCACTTGCCGCTTTGACCGATGGGCTGTTCTTCAGGCTGCCGCTTCGGCGCATCTTGAGCGATCTGCTCGTGCCGAGAGTCGATCCCGTGCTGTTCGACCTCTCGCGCGACTATGTCGGCGATACCGCGGAGACCATCGCGCTGATCTGGCCGGCCAAGGCTCCGGGACAGGAGCCGCCCCGGCTCACCACCGTGGTCAAGACCTTGCAGTCGGCACTGGCGATGGAGGTGCCCGGCCTGCTCGCCAATTGGCTCGACCATCTCGACGCGACCAGCCGCTGGGCGCTGATCAAGCTCCTGACGGGCGCGCTCAGGGTCGGCATCTCGGCGCGGCTTGCTAAGACCGCGCTCGCCGAATGGTCTGGCAAGCCCCTTTCCGAGGTCGAGGAGGTCTGGCACTGCGTGGAGCCGCCTTATCGCGAGCTGTTCGCCTGGCTCACTGACAAAGGGCCGCGGCCGGAGGTCGGCGCGCGAGCGGCCTTCAAGCCGCTGATGCTCTCACATCAGATCGAGGACAAGGAGTTTGCCCTGATCGATGCCAAGGACTTCGTGGCGGAATGGAAATGGGACGGCATCCGAGTCCAGGCCGTGCATCAAGGCGGAGAGAGGCGGCTGTTCTCGCGGACAGGCGACGACATCTCCGGCGCGTTTCCCGACGTGGTGGAGACCATTCCTGAGGGCGTGGTGCTCGACGGCGAGTTGCTGGTGATGCGCAACGGCGAAGTCGCTCCATTCAACGATCTCCAGAAGAGGCTCGGCCGCAAGACCGTGACGCCGGCCATGCTGAAATCGCATCCAGCCCATATCCGCCTCTACGATATTCTGTTCGAGGGGTGCGACGATCTCCGCACGCTTCCTTTCATCGAGCGCCGTGCGCGGCTCGAAGCGTGGCACGCCGCGAAGGCACCACCGCGAACCGACGTTTCGGGCATCATCGACTTCACGTCTATCAATGATCTCGAGGCGTTGTGGGCCGGTGCGCGCGAAACAGGCATCGAAGGGCTGATGCTCAAGCGCCGCGACAGTCCCTACATTGCGGGGCGCCCGAAGGGTCACTGGTTCAAGTGGAAACGGGCGCCGCTCACGCTGGACGCCGTGCTCATGTACGCGCAGCGCGGCAGCGGCAAGCGCTCGTCCTACTATTCCGATTACACCTTCGGCGCCTGGCGTAACGGCGACGGCGGAGAGCCCGAGCTTGTTCCGGTCGGCAAATCCTATTTTGGCTTCACCGACGAGGAGCTGAGGGAGCTCGACCGCTGGGTGCGAAACCACACCGTGGACAGCTTCGGGCCTGTGCGCCAGGTTGAGCCGAAGCTCGTGTTCGAGGTGGCGTTTGACTCGGTACATCGCTCAACGCGGCACAAATCCGGTGTTGCCATGCGCTTCCCCCGCATTCATCGCATCCGCTGGGACAAGCCGGCATCCGAGGCCGACCGTCTCGAGACGCTGACCGCGATGATCGTGGAGTAGCTGATCGGCTTTGGACA
>DATFVO010000112.1:0-9003 GCA_035260265.1 Methyloceanibacter sp. | reverse complement strand
GCAGCGCAAAGAACAGCGCCGAGAACCAATCTTCTATTGATCTTCGTCATTGAGATTCTCCTGGTCAGAGCACAAGGCCGCCGGCAACAAAGGCGCGTGCGGCTTCGCTCTGCGGATGGTCGAAAAATTCTTTTGCCGTGCCATGCTCGATAACGCGCCCGTGGTGCAGGAAGATGATGTCTTGCGCGAGCCTGCGCGCCTGGCCGACGTCGTGCGTCACAACAATGATCTTGATGCCGTCGCGTTGCGCTTCGATCAGTCGCCGCTCGATGTGGAGCGTCGAAGCGGGATCGAGGCTTGCCGTCGGCTCGTCGAGGAACAAGACCTCGGGCTCGAGGCTGAGAGCGCGCGCAAGACAAAGGCGCTGTTGCTCGCCGCCCGAAAGCGTTCGGGCCGGCATCGCCGCGCGCCGCTCAAGCCCGGCAAGCCGCAAAGCCTCGCCGATACGCGCCTCCCGCTCGTCCCGATCGACGTCTCTCAGTGCGAGAGCATGCCGGATATTGCCCGCGGCCGAACGGCGAAGCAGCACCGGCTTTTGAAATACCATTGCTTGGCGGCGGGCGAGCTCCTGATTGGGCCGGAGCCCCGCCCACAAAATCTCTCCGTCGCTTGGGGCAATCAGCCCGTGCATGAGCCTCAGCAGCACGCTCTTGCCTGCGCCATTTGGCCCCATCACCACGGTAATTCCCGGCTCCTCGATTCTGGCGTCGACGCCATCAATCACTCGCTTGCCGCCTGTCTCATAACTAAGACCGCAAAGCTCGAGCGGGAGAAGCGGGGGCCCTGCATTGAGTGAGCTCTTGCGCAAGTGCGGGGGCGCGGCGGGATCAAGCATAGGCGAGACGCAGCGCGAAGCGCCGCACAGCGAGCAGTGCGCTATTTACGGCGAACGAGGTGGCGAGGAGAACCATTCCGAGCGCGAGCGCGAGAGCGATATTGCCTTTCGAGGTTTCAAGCGCGATCGCCGTCGTCATTGTCCGGGTCACATGGTCGATATTACCGCCGACGATCATCACAGCACCGACCTCGGCGATGGCTCGGCCAAAACCTGCAAGCACCGCCGTGAGGAGCCGGTAGCGGCCGTCACACAGGAGAGTTGCGGTGATCTCGCGAGAAGAGGCGCCGAGCGACCGAAGCTGCTCGTCATATTCCTCGAGCAGGTCTTCGCAGTGCTGGCGGGTGAGTGCGGCGACGATGGGGATCACGAGCAGCATTTGCGCCACGACCATGGCTGTAGGCGTGTAGAGCAGATGGAGGACGCCCAAAGGGCCTGCGTTGGAAAGAAGGAGATAGACGACCAGTCCGGCGACGACGGGAGGCAGGCCCATCAAGGCGCTCAGCACCGCCGTGACCGCCCCCCGGCCCGGAAACCGATACACGGCAAGGGCACCGCCCAAGGGGAAGCCGATCGCGCTCGCAAGAATGACGGCAAGGAGACTCACTTGCAAAGAGAGCACCACGATTTCGATGAGGCTTGGATCGAGAGTGACGATAAGCCTCAGAGCCGTATGAAAAGCAGCGATAAGATCAGCCATGGGAGGGCTAGGACAGCCTGACTATATTAGGGGGAGCGTCCCGATTTCGGTGGTTATTAGACCGGTTGCGACGCAAAAAAAAGCGCCCTTGCGGCGTTTGTAGCGGCTGGGCCCGCCCCGAAGACCACCTGAGCTTGCGGCTGATGACTTGTCGCTGTATCACCGACCCGTCATGCTGTCGTACCGCGTAAATGTGCTCAGACAAGCCTCGTAGGGCAGGGGTCTAAGACTGGAAGGTAGGAAGGTGGAGCAAAAGACCCCGGGCAGTGGCGGCCCCGACCGGCCGGCAAGACATGTCGGGTCACGCAAGCGAGCGCGGGCCTTCCCGAAGGGGCGGCAGCTCGATGCTGAGGCGCTCCAACAGGTACGCGAGCTTCTGAGGGATAAGCCGAGGCGTCACGACCTGCTCATCGAGTATTTGCATCTCATTCAGGACCGCTACCACTATATTTCCGCCCGCCATTTGCGCGCGCTCTGCGAGGAGATGCGACTCCCGCAGGCCGCGGCTTACGAGGTTGCGACCTTCTATGCACATTTCGATGTGGTGAAGGAGGGCGAGACACCACCTCCGCCCACCACGGTGCGTGTCTGCGATTCGATTACCTGCGCCATCAAAGGCGCAGAGGCTTTGTTTCAGGCGCTCAAATCCAGTGCCGATCCTGCGCAAGTGAGAGTCGTGCGTGCCCCTTGCATGGGGCGATGTGATACCGCGCCTGTGTGCGAGGTCGGACATCTCCATGTCGACTATGCCACCCCAAAGAGGGTCGAGAAGGTCGTCAAAGGTGGCGACCACGAGCCCGAGATCCCCCGTTACGAGACACTCGCGGAATACCAGGCGCGGGGCGGCTACAAATTGCTCGCGAGCTGTCGCAATGGAGAGCGGAGCGTCGATGCCGTCATCAAGGAACTGTCTGACGCCGGCTTAAGGGGCCTCGGCGGCGCTGGCTTTCCTGCCGGACGCAAATGGCAGATCGTTAGGTCCTATCCGGGCCCGCGGCTTATGACCATCAACGGCGATGAGGGCGAGCCCGGCACCTTCAAGGATCGCTTCTACCTCGAGCGTAATCCGCATCAGATGTTCGAGGGCGCGCTGATCGGTGCGTGGGCTGTCGATGCCGAACGCATCTATCTTTATATGCGCGACGAGTATCCGGCCGTTCTGCACATTCTTGCCCACGAGATTGCAGCGCTGGAGCAGGCAGGCATCATCGAAACAGGAAAGATCGAACTTAGGCGCGGTGCCGGCGCCTATATTTGCGGCGAAGAGTCGGCAATGATCGAGTCGATCGAGGGCAAGCGCGGCTATCCACGCAATCGTCCGCCCTATATCGCCGAGATCGGGCTATTCGGGCGTCCGACGCTGAACAACAATATCGAGACGCTTTATTGGGTTCCCGAAATCTTGCTGAAGGGCGCCAAGTGGTTCGCCGATCACGGCGTTAACGGCTCCAAAGGCTTCCGCTCGTGGTCGGTCTCTGGGCGCGTAAAGAAGCCTGGAGTCATCGTCGCGCCGGCCGGCATCACTGCGCGCGAGCTGATCGAATTGGCCGGCGGTATGGAGGAGGGGCAAGAGTTCAAAGCGTATCTGCCCGGCGGCGCCTCTGGCGGTATTCTTCCCGCCAGCCTTGCCGACGTACCGCTCGATTTCGGGACCCTCGACAAGTACGGCGCCTTTGTCGGCAGCCATGCCATCGTCATCTTTTCCGACAAAGACGATGTTGCCGAGATCGCCATCAATCTCCTCAGTTTCTTCAAGGACGAATCCTGCGGCCAATGTACGCCCTGCCGTGTCGGTTGCGACAAGGCGGTCGCCCTGCTTGAGCAGCGCGAGTGGAATAAGGAGCTGCTTGCCGAACTCGCCCAAACCATGCGCGATGCGTCCATCTGCGGGCTTGGACAGGCTGCGCCCAATGCCTTCATCTCGGCGATGCAGTTCTTCCTCGACGAGCGGCTTGGAACCGAGGTGGCCGGGCAGGCTTGATGGATAGGAATGTGAACACCAGAATCGTGAGCAGAGCCCTTCAGCGGCAGGAAATTGCGCCATGACCGATCAGCTGCTCTTTACCCTCGACGGCAAAGTAGTGTCAGCCCGTTCGGGCGAGACGATCTGGCAAGTGGCTCAGCGTGAAGGGACCGACATCCCGCATCTTTGCTGGCTGCCGGAGCCCGCCTATCGCGCCGACGGCAACTGCCGGGCGTGCATGGTCGAGATCGAGGGCGAGCGCGTGCTCACGGCCTCCTGCATCCGCAAGCCCACCCCGAATATGGTGGTGAAGACTGCGAGCGAGCGGGCGGTGAAGGCTCGCCGCATGGTCATGGAGCTGCTTCTCGCCGATCAGCCGCCGCGCGAGGATTCTCCCGACCGCGTCTCGAAGTTCTGGCATTGGGCCGAAGTTCAGAGCATCGAGACTTCGCGTTTCCCTGCCCACGGTATCCCCAAGCCGGACCTTTCGCATCCCGCCATGGCCGTCAATCTCGATGCCTGCATTGATTGCGGGCTTTGCGTCCGCGCCTGCCGCGAGGTTCAGGTCAACGACGTGATCGGTATGGCCTTGAGGGGCATCGATGCCAAGCCTGTGTTCGACTTCGATGATCCAATGGGACTTTCGACCTGCGTAGCCTGCGGTGAGTGCGTTCAGGCCTGTCCCACCGGCGCGCTAATGCCGAAGTCGATCGTCGACCCCATCACCCAGCACGGCAGCAGGGAAGTCGAGCGCGAAGTTCACTCGGTCTGCCCCTATTGCGGCGTCGGCTGTCAGATCACTTACGAGATCAAGGACGACAAAATTGCCTTCGTGCAGGGGCGCAATGGTCCCGCCAATCAGAACCGGCTCTGCGTCAAGGGCCGATTCGGGTTCGACTACGTCACCAATCCGCAGCGTCTAATGAAGCCGCTGATCAGAAAGCCGGGACTTCCGAAGCGGATCGATGTCGACCCGTCGAATCCCTACACCCATTTCCGCGAGGCGAGCTGGGAGGAGGCACTGGATTCCGCTGCGCGTGGTCTTGCGAGAGTCGCCGAGACGCATGGCAATGGGGCGATTGCGGGCTTTGGCTCGGCCAAATGCACCAATGAAGAGGCCTATCTGTTCCAGAAGCTGATCCGCACGCGGTTCCGCAATAATAATGTCGATCACTGCACGCGGCTCTGCCATGCCTCTTCCGTGGCAGCGCTGATCGAAGGCATCGGCTCCGGCGCGGTCACGGCCACCTTTAACGAGGTCGAGCACGCCGACGTCATCATGATCATTGGCGCTAACCCGACCGAGAACCATCCCGTCGCGGCGACCTATTTCAAACAGGCAGCGAAGCGCGGCGCCAAGCTTATTGTCATAGACCCGCGCGGTCAGGCCTTGCGCGAGTACGCGACCTATATGCTGCAATTCAAGCCCGCGAGCGACGTGGCGCTACTGAACGCGATCATGCACGTGATCGTGGAGGAGGGGCTCTACGACGTTCAATACCTGCAAGCCTTCACCGAGAATTTCGAGCGCTACAAGGAGCATCTCGTAGCCTATAGCCCCGAGGCGATGGCCGAGGTCACGGGCATAAGCGCCAAGACCATCCGTGACGTTGCGCACACCTTCGGCCGTGCCGAGCGTGCCATGATCTTCTGGGGCATGGGCATTTCCCAGCACGTGCACGGCACCGACAACGCCCGCTGCCTTATCGCGCTTGCGCTGATGTGCGGCCAGATCGGGAGGCCAGGCACGGGGTTGCATCCCTTGCGCGGTCAAAACAATGTGCAAGGCGCTTCTGACGCCGGCCTGATCCCGATGTTCTATCCGGACTATGCCGACGTGAAGTGCGATCCGGTGCACAAAAAGTTCGAGGACCTGTGGAAGACCGAACTCTCGACCAAGCCTGGCCTCACCGTGGTCGAGATCATCAACGCCGCGAACAAGGGCGAGATCAGGGGCATGTATATCCAGGGCGAGAACCCGGCAATGTCCGATCCGGATCTGGATCATGCGCGTGCCGGCATCGCCAAGCTCGAGCACCTCCTGGTACAGGATATTTTCCTCACCGAAACCGCGATGATGGCGGACGTGATCCTGCCTTCTTCGGCTTGGCCAGAGAAGTCGGGCACCGTCACCAATACCAACCGGCAGGTGCAAATGGGGCGCAAGGCGCTCGACTTACCTGGTGAGACACGCGACGATTTATGGATCCTCGTCGAGGTCGCGAAGCGGCTCGGCTTGCCCTGGACCTACACGCACCCGTCTCAGGTGTTTGCCGAGATGAAGCTCGCCATGCCTTCGCTCGACAACATCACCTGGGATCGGCTCGAGCAGGAATCGTCGGTGATATATCCGTGTCCCGCGCCGGATCATCCTGGCGAGGCCGTGGTCTTCGGCGATGGCTTCCCCACCAAAACCGGGCGGGCGACACTTGTCCCGGCAAAGATCCTGCCTCCCGCCGAGGTGCCCGACGCGGAATACCCGCTTGTCCTTATGACCGGCCGCCAGCTTGAGCATTGGCATACCGGCGCCATGACCAGGCGAGCGGATGTGCTCGACTCGCTCGAACCTGGACCGACCGCGAGCCTGCATCCGAACACGCTTGCCAACTACGGCGTAAAGCCTGGCGAGTTGATACGGGTCACGACTCGCAGAGGCAGCATCGAGCTCACCGCCCGGGCGGACCTCGCCGTCAGGGAGAAGATGGTCTTCATCCCCTTCGCCTATGTCGAGGCCGCGGCCAACATCCTGACCAATCCGCAGCTCGATCCGGTCGGCAAGATTCCCGAGTACAAATATTGTGCGGTGAAAATCGAGCGGGCGACTGGCAAAGAGCCGTCGGTGCCGGAGCCAAGCCTGAACGTGACAGCCCTGGGTCTCTAGACCTAGATTTCTCGAATGAGTCCAGGAGAAACTGTCATCGGCCTTCTTCTTGCCGGTGGCAAGTCGAGCCGCATGGGTGGCGGCGACAAATGCCTGCGACTGCTCGCTGGTAGGCCGATCATTGAACGCATCATTGAGCGCCTGAAACCGCAAGTCTCCGGCATCGTGATCAATGCCAATGGCGACAGCTCGCGTTTTGCCGCCTATGGCCTTCCTGTCGTCGCAGACCGTATCGCCGGCTTCGCAGGGCCTCTAGCTGGCATCCATGCCGGCCTTGAATGGATCAAAGCGAACCGCGCTGGCGCAAGTCATGCTGTCACCGTTGCAAGCGATACCCCGTTCTTCCCCCTCGATCTGGTCAGACGCTTTCTAAATGAGCGAAGGCAGGACGATTCGCTTCTCGTGGCGCGATCTGACGAAGGCGTGCATCCAGTAATCGGGCTTTGGCCGATCACGCTTGCCTCCGCCATCGAGGACTTCCTCAAACGTGAGAAGCGAAAGGTGGGGCGGTTTGCCGAGGAAGAGGGATCCATTGAGGTGTATTTTCCCAAGACCGAAATCGGCGGCGTGTTGATGGATCCATTTTTTAATATCAACGAGCCGGAGGAGCTTGCCAAAGCAGAAATGCTACTGAAGGAGCAAGCACGATGAGCCCGCCGCTCTTCGGCGTGGTTGGATGGAAGAACTCGGGCAAGACCACTCTCATGGCAAATCTCGTTAGGGAGCTCAGCGCACGCCGCTTTGCCGTTTCCGTCATCAAACATGCGCATGAACGTTTCGACATCGATCATCCCGGCCGCGACTCCTTCAAGCTGCGTGAAGCCGGCGCGCACCAGATTGCCCTCTCCTCGCCGCGGCGCTTTGCCCTGATGCGCGAGCTTCGTGACGAGCCAGAGCTGCCATTCGCGGAAATTCACCGCTATATCGGTCCGTGCGATCTCGTGCTGGTCGAGGGCTTTAAGCGCGAGGTATTTCCCAAAATCGAGATACGCAGGGATGGCGCGGCATCGCGGGAGCCGCTCCACGGCAATTTTCCTCGGATCGTCGCCATTGCTTCCGATCATCCTTCTAGCGAGCGCGATCCTCTACCAACCTTCGATCTTGGCGCTACAAAAGAGATCGCCGACTTCATAGCCGAACATCTCGGGCTCAAGCAGCCATGACCCTCAAACTCGACGACGATTGCTTCGTCCTCGACAAGGACAGGCTTCCTCATCATGAGGCGCTTGCCATTCTCAAGGCGCGCGTGCGTCCGGTTGTTGGTGTCGAGGGCGTGCGCCTGGCCGATGCGGCGGGGAGGTTTCTCGCCGAACCGGTCGTGTCGCCCCGCGCTATCCCGGCGCACGACAATGCCGCGGTCGACGGTTACGCGTTTGCCTACGCCTCGTATGACAAAGGGAAGGGCGCTCGCCTTGTGATCGCAGGCCAGGCTTCGGCGGGTCATCCATTGTCAAATGCGCCATTGCCAGGTCACGCGGTCCGCATCTTCACCGGCGCAGTCATGCCACAAGGCTTTGACACGGTGGCAATGCAGGAGGATGTCCTAGTGGAAGACGAAGGGGACGGGCGCTGGGCGGTTATCCCGCCCGGCCTTAGGCAGTGCGCAAACAGGAGACTAGCCGGTGAAGATGCGAAAGCGGGCGCCGTACTGCTCGAGCCTGGCGCACGGCTCAGGCCGCAGGATGTGGCAAGCGCAGCCGCTACAGGTCTCGACCGGCTTCGATGCTACGTGCCTCTGAAGATCGCTATAGCTTCGAGTGGGGATGAGATCCTCCGCTCCGGCGAAGCCTTTGGGCCAGGCAAAGTTTATGATGCCAACGCGCCGATGCTAGAAGGGCTAGCCAGGGCTGTCGGAGCCGCCGCGGTCGATCTCGGCGTCCTGCCCGACAAGGCCGAACGGGTGCGCGCTGCCCTCTCCCAAGCAAGCAAGAGGTACAGTGCAATCATCATCTCCGGCGGGGCAAGCCAAGGCGCGGAGGATCATGTCGTCCGCAGCATCGATGCGCTTGGCAAGCGGCATCTTTGGCAGATCGCGATCAAGCCAGGCCGACCGATGAGTTTCGGCCAAATCGGCGACTCTGTCGTGCTCGGTCTCCCGGGCAACCCGGTCGCGGTCTTCGTCTGCTTTTTGATGTATGTGCGGCCGGTGCTGACCCGGCTCGCGGGCGGCCTGTGGCCAGAGCCGGTGCGCTTTCCACTGCCCGCAGCTTTCACCCAGAGGAAGAAATTAGGCCGGCGGGAGTTCTGGCGGGCAAGACTAACGAGGTCTGATGGAGGACAATTGCAAGTCGCAAAGTTCCCGCGTGATGGCTCCGGGTTGATTTCCTCTTTGCGCGAGTCGGATGGCCTGGTCGAGGTTTGTGAGGAGGTCGAGGAGGTGCGTGCCGGCGAGATGGTCAACTTCATCCCGTTTTCCGAGTTCGGCCTCCTGTCGTAATGAAGCCGGGTCGGGCGCAGACCATGGCAGATGGAACCACCCCCGTTATTGCGCTGAAACACAGAACACAAAGGACTTCCGCGAATGCTAGTTTTTCCGCATTCCCGACAGATGAGCGGCTGACGCCGCGAAGCACGGAATAGCGTTCGGCTATCGACTCAAAAGCCAACCGGCATTTCCGTCGAAA
>DATFVO010000111.1:0-3877 GCA_035260265.1 Methyloceanibacter sp. | reverse complement strand
GGAGCCCCATCGTCTGGCCGAGGCCCATGATTGGCTCAGCTTCTATGAGCGGTTCTGGACCATGCGGCTCGATGATTTGGAGCGCGAGCTTCGTAAACCCGAGAAGCGGAAGAAGAGGAGCAAGCCATGAACGAGTATGGCATCGTGACCGAAGCAAGAACCATTCGGATGGAGCGTCTCTTGCCTGGACCCATCGAGCGCGTCTGGGATTACCTGACCGACTCGACCAAGAGAGGCAAATGGTTCGCAGCCGGCAAGATGGATCTACGCGTCGGGGGGCACCTCGAGTTTCTCTTCCACCACGCCGATCTTTCGGCGGAGAAAACGCCCCCAGAAAAGCACAAGGACAAAGCCAAAGGAGTAAGCGTCAATGGCACGGTTACGGCATGCGAGCCCCCCGCCTCTTGAGCTTCAATTTCGGCAACGCTGGCGAAGTAACATTTGAGCTGACGCCCAAGGGCGAGGATGTGTTGTTGGTGCTAACGCACCGCGAGCTGAAGGATCGCCGCATGATGGTGAGCGTCGCGAGCGGTTGGCACAGCCATCTCGCCATTCTGATCGACGTCCTCAATGGCGACGAGCCCCACCCCTTCTGGACAACTGTCACCAGGATGGAGGCCGAGTACGCGAGACGGATCCCGACGGGTTAAGCCGTAGCAAGCGAGGTCATTGCCTGCTCACGGCAGGATGCCGATGCCGTCACCAGCGGGCGGGCCCGCGGTGGGCGCCGGCCCCCTCGGCAGGCGTGGCAGGTAGGCAAACGTGGCGAGCCTCCGCCAAGTGGCCGCGGCATTGAGCGGAGAGCGCTCGATCAAGGCGATGCCGACTGCCGCGAGGAACGGCAGGCTTTGCACCAAGAGGACCGCGCTGAAGATCGAGACCTCGTGCACCTGCTGGTCGTTCGTGACCTGCAGGATCAGCGAACCGAGCAGGAGGGCAGCCCCCAACGCCGCTTCCCAGATCGCCGGGAAGCGAAGCGACCAGCGCGCAGCAGTCCCCTTCGCCGTTCGCACGAACGGGAGTTTGTCGCGGATCACTCCATCCGCCACGGCCCGCCCCACCGTGAATTGCAAGGCCATCGCCGAGAGCGCCGCGCCGAGCGAAGCGAAGATCGGCGCCTTCACGCGGGTGCGATAGAGCACCATAAAGTGGAGCAGCATCACTGCGAAGGTCGCAAGCACTGGCAGCGTAAGCACAGCCTCTGGCACGGCGATGCCGAGAAAGGCGACGAGCGGCATCCAGATAAGATTGAGGATCGCGATGAGTACGCCGAGGCTCTCGGCCCCGAGCCAGGTGAGCCAACCGAACAGATACTGCGCCCGCTGTTGCGGCGTGAGCAGGCTCCGGCCCGGCAGGAAAGAGCGCCAGTGCTTCCGGATGAGCTGCATGCCGCCATAGGCCCAGCGATGCCGCTGCCGCTTGTAGGCGGCGAAATCGCACGGGAGCAGGCCCCAGCCGTAGCGGCGTTGCGTGTAGTGCGCCCGCCAGCCGCGCTCGAGCATACTGAGGCCAAGGTCGGTATCCTCAACGATGGTGTCGCTTGACCAGCCGCCGGCATCGGTGAGCGCCTCGCGCCGGATCAGGCACATCGTGCCATGTGCCACGATGGCGTTGACCTCGTTCCGCTGCACCATGCCGATGTCGAAGAACCCCGCATATTCGCGATTCATGACCATGTGGGTGACGTTCCGGTCGGTGTCGCGATGATCCTGCGGCGCCTGCACGAAGCCAACCCGCGGGTCGGCAAAGGCCGGCACGAGATCCTTGAGCCAATCAGGATGCACCACATAGTCGGCGTCGAGCACGCCGATGATCTCTGCCTCAGGCGCGGTGTGCTCGAGCGCCAGCCTGAGCGCGCCAGCCTTGAAGCCCTGCAAAGACTCGACGCGCACGAATTTGAAGCGTGGCCCGAGCAGTCGGCAGTGATCCTCAATCGGAGTCCAGAGGGCAGGATCTGGCGTGTTGTTGATCACCACTACGCATTCGAGATTGGGCCAAGCGAGCTGCGCCACGCTGTCCAGCGTCTGGCGGAGCATCCCCGGCGGCTCGCGGCAGGCCGGGACGTGAATCGAGACAAGCGGCGGCTTCTCCGGCAAGCCGCCCACCTGCCCCAATAGTCGCGCGGGCTTGTCGCCGAACATGATGGCAGCAAGTTCCTCGACGCGCCGCTTCATGATCATGATGAGCGGAACGAGGAGTCCGGCTCCCACAAACATCGCGACTTGAGAGCCGAGCACGAAATAATGAGTCACCCAGTAGTCGACGACATTAGCGAACCAGGCGCCGATGGCATTTCCGGTGAGAGCGAGCACGGCGGCCTGGGGTATCGCGACGCGCGGAATGGCGAAGATCGGGATCGACAGCAAGAGGCCGATGGCGAGCGCCGCAATCATCTGCAACATGAAATTGGGCGTCTCGACAGTGCCGGCGAATGAGAATTTCGGATGGCGATCGGCATTGAAGATGCCCCAATAGGGCCCGACGCTTCCCTCGTTGGTCTTCCACGGCTGGTCGAAGGCCTCGACGATCGAATAGTCGATGCCCATGGCATCGGCGCGGCTGATGAAGTCGCGCACGACCTCGGCCTGGATCAGCGGGCTCGGCACGGCGTCCTTGCGATTGAGTCCCGCGCTCGGCCAACCGAACTCGGCAATCACGATGCGCTTGCCGGGGTAGGTTTGCCGGAGCTTCTCATAGACGGCGAGAGCGTGATCGACCGCAGCGGAGCCCGGCAGTCCCTCCCAATAGGGAAGGACGTGCACCGCAATGTAATCGACCGAGGACGCGAGCTGCGGATATTCCAGCCAGACATTCGGCACCTCAGCGGTGCTGACGGGGACCGAGCCCTCGCGCTTCACACGCTGGATCTTGGCGATCAGGTTGCGCACAACCTCGTTCGGATCCTGCTTGTGCAACGCCTGGGAACGGAACACCGCCTCGTTGCCGACAATGATGCTCTCGATGTTGCGGTGATGCTTGGCCAGTGCGACGGCAGTCTCGACCTCGCGTTCGTTCTGCTCCTCCCAATCGTTGATCCAGACGCCAAGCGTGACGCGCAGGCCATACTCGGAGGCAAGCTGCGGCACGAGGTCGAGGCCGTTGCTGACGCTATAGGTTCTCACCGCACGGGTGTAGGGAGCGACCGCCGCAAGGTCCGACCTGATCTGTTTCTCGGTGGTCTTGTCGACCTCGCCGTTGCGGCTCGGATTGATCGGAGAGAATGAAACGCTGGCCAATACGCCGCTTGCGTTGGGAGGCGACACCTGCTCATGCAGAAATAACCACACCGATGCGTGAAGCGCGGTCGCGAGCGCAACCACAACGGCGACAAGAACGCTGCGCATTGTGTCGAAAGTCTCGTTGAGAAATCGGCCTGCTCTGTCCCCCTCGGGCTATCACGTCGCAGAGAAACCTGCAGACGCCCCCCTAAACTCTTATTAGTTGGGAATAGTTCCGTCTTTTGTTGTCGCGCCCGTCGTTGCCTGAGTTGATGCCGTCGTCGCTTCCTCTGGTGCGATCCAGCAGTTGTGAACGCGGGACGCTAGCTTGTCAGCCGCTTTCGGATCGATCGGTCCTTGTTGGATGATGCAGCGAAACGCGAGCTTTAGATGCTCGGACGAGCAGCCGAAGCGGTCGTAAAGGTCAATGTAGCGGCGCGCGGTGTCGATGTCGTCACGCCAGAGCAGACTCTCGATGCGTCGCCCAGTCCACACGCACTCGGGCGCGCCGGCCGAGCTCGTGAGCTTCTCCGCGGCCTCCTTGTATTCGTCGATCGCCTTCTGCTGAGCTTGCTGCTCCGCCTTGGCCTGCTCAGCCGCCTTCTGATCGTCCGGCTTCTGCTCGCCCTGCGCTTGCTCGGGAGGCTTCTGATCTCCGC
>DATFVO010000110.1:0-17160 GCA_035260265.1 Methyloceanibacter sp. | reverse complement strand
ACTCAATTGGCGCCTGCCGACGAGATCGAGATCGTAGCGCCGAGGCAAGGCGGCTGATGCTGACGCTTTACGGCAAGAACTTCACTTCGCGGCTCCTGCTCGGGACGGCGCAATATCCCTCGCCGGAAGATCTGAAGCACGCAGTCGAAGCGTCGGGCGCGGAGATCGTCACCGTCTCGCTGCGGCGGGAATCGGCGCGGGCGCGCACAGGTCAGGGCTTCTGGGCGTTGATCGAGGAGCTCGGCTGTCGCGTGCTCGCCAATACTGCCGGCTGCCATACCGCCAAGGAGGCGATCGCCACGGCAGAGATGGCGCGCGAACTGTTCGGCACGAGTTGGATCAAGCTTGAAGTGATTGCCAATGACGACACCTTGCAGCCTGATCTGTTCGGCCTGGTCGAGGCGGCGCGAGTGTTGTCGGCCGATGGCTTCGAGGTTCTGCCCTACACGACCGAGGACTTGAGCGCGGCAGAGCGCCTGGTTGCCGCCGGCTGCAACGTCCTCATGCCCTGGGCGGCGCCCATCGGCTCCGCGCGCGGGTTGATCAACAAGGACGCGCTTAAGACGCTTCGCGCTTATTTCTCCGACATTCCGCTCATCGTCGATGCCGGTATCGGCGCGCCCTCCCACGCGGCAGAGGTCATGGAGATGGGCTACGATGGCGTGCTGTTGAACACCGCGGTGGCAAGAGCGGGTGATCCCCCCAAGATGGCCGAGGCCTTTGCCAAGGCGATAGAGGCGGGGCGGCTTGCTTTCGAGGCAGGACTGATCGAGCCCCGCGACATGGCCGCACCCTCGACGCCTGTGGCTGGCACCCCATTCTTCAAGATCGACCACGCCTCCTGACGGCGTGGTCGCGCTCGGGTGCCCTCTTGCTCAGCCTCGACCCGTTCTACCCCATCGTTCCCGACAAGGATTGGCTCGCCAGGCTCCTGCCCGTCGGCATTAAGCTCGTGCAGCTTCGTTTAAAGGACAAGGGTCCCGAGATTATCCGTGCGGAGATTGAGAATGCGGTTGCGCTCTGCGCTACCCATCGCTGTCAGCTCGTCGTCAACGACTATTGGCAGGAGGCAATCGACGCCGGCGCAAGCTTCGTTCACCTCGGGCAGGGGGATCTGGCCGACGCCGACCTCCCGGCCATCAGGCGGGCCAAGATCAAGATTGGCGTCAGCACGCATAGCCACGCCGACTTGGATAGGGCGCTTGCAGCCGAGGCCGATTATGTCGCGCTCGGTCCCATCTACGCCACGACGCTGAAGGCCATGCCGTGGAGCCCGCAGGGCCTGCCTCGACTCGCCGAATGGCGGTCGCTCATCAACTGCCCGCTTGTGGCGATTGGCGGTATTACGGCCGAGAGGGCGCCGGTGGTGCTTGCCGCGGGCGCCGACTCAGTCGCTGTCGTCAGCGACCTTGTAACAAGCCAAGATCCTGCGCTACGGGCACAAAATTGGCTCGCCGCGACGGCACCGTGGCGCACTTTGTCCACAGAGCTTCCACAGGGGAATGGGACTTGACCCCGGACCCACCGTCCGAGGATCATGAGGCTTGGGTGGACGGGCGGCCTGCGAGGGGCTTTATGACCTATCGTCTCGATCCGGCAATGCCGATGAGCGAGGCCCTACGGGAGGTGGCCTTCGCCGAGCTTGAGATCGCTCACGGCGCGCTTTCTGCCCCTCCTGAGCGCCATAGCGGCGTGCACAGTGCACGCAAATGTCTGAAGCGGCTGCGCTCTCTGCTCCTCCTTGCCAGACCCGGCATGCCCGAGCCGGCGTTCGCCGATTTGACCGACAGGCTCACAACGATTGCTCGTGGCCTCGCACCTGCGCGCGACGCGCACGCCCTCATCGACGCGGTCGACAAGCTTCATCGCGAGACTGGCGCCGGTCCCGGCCTAGGTCCAATCCATTCTATGCGGGCATGGCTGGAAAAGCGACGCCACGCCGCAGAGCAGAATCTTGAGCGGAGCACTGCGTCGGATGCGATGCGCGGCCTACTTGAGTTGAGGCCTACCTTCGCCGGACTTGCGGTTTACCCCGACGACTTCCGTTCGCTCGCCAAGGGCCTGCGGCTTTGCTACCGCAACACCCGTAACGCCTTCCGGCATGGCTCTATCAGCGATCGGGACGAGGATCTGCACGACTGGCGGAAGGGCGTGCAGCATCACTGGCGGCAGATGCAGTTGCTTGCCCCTTGCTTTCCGTCCGAGCTTACCGCGCGGGCCGAGGCTGCGCGCACGCTGTCGCAGGTTCTCGGGGACGACCACGACATCTCCCTGCTTATCCGGATTATTTCCACGCCAACCATGACCTTTGGAAACCAGGAAGAGACGGCCGACTTTCTCAAGCGCTGCCGCAAACGTCACAAGGCGCTCAGGAAAGAGGCGAGCAGGCAAGGCGAGTTGCTCTTTGCCGAAAGATCGCGTCCGTTCGCCGAGCGCATCGCCGCCTATTGGTCGATTGCCGCAGGGGTTGCCGCCAAGGCCGCCGAAGTGCGGGTCGACAATGTCGTGGCGTTTGGCGAGGTGCGCACTCCGCGCGCGAGCTAGCACTTAGATCCCGCGGGCATCACGCCAAGCCTGAAACATCAGCACGGTCCACAACGAGGCATGACAGTTGCGGCGTCCGTCGAGGTGTTCTCGCCATCGGGCAACGATCGGCGCCGGATCGAGCAACCCGCCAGCGGCGAGGCGCTTCTCGGACAAGAGCTCCCCGGCCCAAGGCCTGAGCGGGCCCCTGAGCCAGCTCGCAATGGGAATGGCGAAGCCGGACTTGGGCCTCTCGACCAACTGCTTCGGCACATGGCGGTAAAGCACTTGCCGCAGCAGCCATTTGCCTTTACCGCGCCGCAGCTTGAAGCGCTGCGGCAGGCGCCACGAGAACTCGACCACACGATGATCGAGAATCGGCACGCGCACCTCGAGCGCAACCGCCATGCTCGCACGATCAACCTTGGTGAGGATGTCATCGGGCAGATAGGTCACCGTGTCGAGATATTGCATGCGGTCGAGTGCGTCGGGCAGAGCCTTGGGGACCGAAGGATCGAAGATCGGACCTTGCGACTCACGCCCTTGGCTCACGATCCTCTCAGGTCGATCCCACGCGCTAACCAGGCTGCGATAGGCGCCTTTGCCGCCCTCTCGCAGCACGCTCGCGGCTTTGAGTATCTTATCGCCCGCAAGTGACGGGCGGCGTCGCGCCGGAAGCACGCTGAACAAGCGGTCCCACAAAGACGGCCCTGCAAGGCTTAGGCCGCCGGCGAGCCCGCGGCCTAAGCCTTCCGGCAGCCGCGCCAAGGCATGCGCGAACCGGTGCCGCGTGTAGCCAGCGAACAACTCGTCGCCGCCGTCTCCCGACAGTGCGACGGTAACGTGCTGGCGCGTGAGCTTCGACAGAAGGTAGGTCGGCACTTGTGAGGAATCGGCGAAGGGCTCGTCGTAGATCGCGGGAAGCTCAGGAATGACGTCTTGCGCCTCGCGCGGCGAGACGTAGAGCTCGGTGTGCTCGGTGCCGAGATGGCGTGCGACGGACTTAGCGTGCGGCGCCTCGTCATAGCCCTTCTCGTTGAAGCCGATCGAATAGGTTCGCACCGCGGCGTTGCTCTTCGTCCGCATCATCGCGGCGACGGTCGAAGAGTCGATACCGCCTGATAGGAACGCGCCGAGCGGCACGTCCGACACGAGACGCCGCTTCACCGCATCGCCGAGCAGAGCTTCGAGCGCGTTCGCAGCTTCTTCATCGCTCACATCGAGAGGCGTGTTTTTCCCGCGCTGAGCAACATCATCGAGACTCCAGTAAGCCCAGGCCTCGCTTCGCCCGTCAGCCTCGATAGTTGCACCATGACCCGGCGTGAGCTTTTCGATGCCGCGATAGATTGAATGCGGAGATGGCACGTAAGCTAATCTGAGATAGGACACGAGCGCATCGCAATTGAGCTCGGGCCGCCAGCCGGGCAGCCCCTCGAAGGCCTTGAGTTCTGAGGCAAAAACAACGCGCCCGTTCTGCCTGCCCCAATAGAGCGGCTTGATGCCGAGGCGATCGCGCACGAGGCTCAGGCGCCGATCCTTGCGGTCCCACACCGCAAACACGAACATGCCGATAAGCCGCTCGACCGTCTCGCGCACGCCCCATTCGGCAATCGCCTCGATGATGACTTCAGTGTCGGAATGGCCCCTGAAGCGATGACCGAGCGCTTCGAGCTCCGGCCTGAGTTCGGCGGAGCTGTAGCTCTCGCCGTTATAGGTGATGACGTAGCGGCCGCAGGCGGACGCCATCGGTTGCGCGCCGGCCGGGGACAAGTCGATGATGGAAAGCCGGGTGTGGCCGAAGCCGATACCCGCATCCGCATCGACGAAGACGCCTCGCGCATCAGGCCCTCGATGAGCGAGCTTCGCCGCCATGGCGCCGGCAATCGCTTCGAGCTCCTGCGTGCCTGGGCGACGCTCTAGCTCGAGGAAGCCGGCGATGCCGCACATGAGATCACACCCTTATCTCCATGCCATCATAGGAGACTTCCCAGCCGGCCGCCTCGACCGCCGCGCGCTCGCGCGAGTTTTCGCGCAACGCCGGATTGGAGTTGTTGATGTGAATGTAGATCTTGCGGCCAACGTCGAGCGGCGCGAATTGTTCGAGGCTGCCATCCTTTCCAGACATGTTCATATGGCCGATGCGCTCCCCCGTCTTGTTGAGCAGGCCTTGAGCGATCATCTCGTCGTTGGTGTAGAGCGTGCCGTCGAAGAAAAGGAGCGGCGCGCCTGCAAGCCGGGTGCGGAGCGCATCGTCGAGTTTTGCGCAGCCCGGAATGAAATAGAAGTGGTGCCGGCTCGCTGTGTCCGTCACCTTCAGGCCAACCGTATCGCCTTCCTTGGTCCCGAGACTGGCGCCTGTGGTTGCATCCTCAAGATAGAGAGCGACCTTGCCTGGCACGGCAAAGGCCTCGACTCCGATCCCGACGGGACCGGCGGGCCCTTCGACCGCAAATGGGCGGTTAAGCCCCATAGTGACGCGCTTCACGAGTTTCGGATCGAGCACGTTGAAGATGTTGTTCGAGGCCAGCACGTCGAGCACGCGGGTAGTACCATAGATGGTGAAGGGCTGCCCCTCGCGGAGCGTGAGCAGGCCAGCGATCGCATCGACATCGCCGTTGGTCAGCACCACGGCCTTGATCGGGCTGTTGCGCGGGCTCCCTTGCGGGTTGGGTTGAAGCGCTGGCGTGTCGTTGATTTGCTGCCTGAGGTCGGGGGCAGCGTTAAGCAGGACCCATTGGCGCCCGTCGGCGCTGACCGCGATTGAGGCTTGGGTGCGTGGACTAAGCCCCGCTACGCCTTTGCGCACATCGGCCGAGTTGCGGCCGTTGCAATTCCACTGCGGGAAGCCGCCGCCGGCCGCTGAACCGAGAACCTTGATCACCATGGCGCCGGGTCAGATGGCGGCGGGCCAAGGGCTTCGTCAAGGCCAAAAACGGTCCAATCTTAAGGCGGAAGCCATTTCCTCAGTTGTCGCGAGGCTACCAGGAGAACGTACCCTGGAATTTCAAAGCGCCGTCCGAGGTAGCGTCCGTCAGCCCGAACTGCACGCCGACATTGAACGAAAGTTCGAGGTTAGGAGAACCGGCCGCTCTGTTGTCGTTTTCACCACCTTCATTCTTGGCTTCATCCCTCGCCGCAAACCCGTATTCTGTTTGAATGGCCATGGCGATGCCATCGCCCCGGCGCTTCATGAACTCATATTGAAGGCCGAGCTCGACCGAACTCAGATTGAAATCCTGGTCGACCGGCTCGTCGGCCGAGATTGTGGCTGAGAACAGCGAACGATCGGTGAGGCCGTACTCGAACTCAAGGTCGTGGCTCTGCCGGAGCGGCCCTTCTTCCTCGTCTCCGCCGCCCTCGTCCGCTTGGTCGCCCTCGGTCGCGTTGCTCATCGAGATCCCCCAATGCACCGCGCCGCGATACTCGAGCTCCTTCGCGCCTTTTTCGACACCTGCTTCCTGGATTTCGAACTCAGCCTGCGCGGGTGTTACAGTGCCGAGGGCAAGCCCAGCCGTCGTTAGCATCAAGGCCGCAGCCGTCAACGCCAAATACCTCATGCTGCGCAAAGCGCATGGATAATGTCGCAAGAGCCGCCCCCCGGATTAAGCCCTGCTAAGTACGAGTCTTTTATTCTCGAAGATTAGCAAATGTCCCCGGGCAGCTCTGGCAAAAATAATGCCTTTATTCCCGGCATTACGGACAGCCGACCGCCTCCGATGACGCGAACATGAAAAAGACCTGACCCCAAGATGAAAAACCATGACATGGGCCCCAGGACACCCCCAAGCTTTCAGCAAAGTGCTGTATAGAGGGGTCAGCAATCGGCCAAGGCGTGGATCGCCTCTCTTCGCCACGCGGGAGGAATGCTGCTGCTTTTCTGGCATTTCGGGCCAGGGCGGTTCTAAGAACCTTCCATGCGTTACCAGACCAAGCTCCTCATCACCGCAGGATTGCTTCTCGCCATGTCGCTCTCAGCTGCGGCACTCGCTTATTGGGGCGTTGCCCAGTCGCATAGCTATCTTCTGCGGTCGCGCATCGCCCATCAGGAGCTCGAACGGCAGTTGCAGCTTTCGCGCCACAGCCAACAACTGTTCAAGGCGTGGACCGATACACTGCTCACCGGTATCAGCGATCGACCGCTCGGAGCCGCCTATCTGCACAAGGTCATCGAATCTGACCTGTCGGAGCTCGAGCAGCTCACCAAGAGCGAGCTCGATATGGTCGGACCCGAGGAGCGCAAGTCCGAATCGGTCGAGCTCGATCGGCTCAATCAGATCAAGCAGGAGTTTCAGCACACTCTCGATCAGCTTGGCGAAGTCGAGCAATTGCGCAGCCGCGGCCGGCCGGACATCGCCTGGCAAAGACTGACTGATTTGCTCAAGGGCGGCATCGATAAGAAGCTTAACGAGCTCATCGAGGTTGGCGTCGCCGACGAGACCGCCGAGGTGCTTAGGATCGACGCCGACGCCGCGCAGTTGTTAAGCCGGCTAGAGCATATCAGTCAGATTCACGCGGTGCTCGCCATTCTCGCCACTCTTGCGCTCGTGATGGTTCTGTTGCGCGGTCTGCGTGCACCGCTTGCCGAGCTGCTGCGAGGCACGAGCAAGCTTGCCGAAGGCGATCTCTCCCACCGCATCTCGGTGTCGGGACGCGACGAGTTCGCCGAGCTCGGGCAAAGCTTCAACCGCATGGCCGACGATTTGCAGGCGCACCAGAAGGCCTTGCAGGATGCTCACGACAATCTCGAGACAATCGTCGCTGAGCGCACCGAGGAGCTCCGGAGGGCCAACGAATCCTTACGTGAGGTCGACGAGGCCCGCCGCGGTTTTTTCGCCGATATCAGTCACGAGCTGCGCACCCCACTCACAGTCATCCGCGGCGAGGGCGAGATAGCGCTGCGCGGATCGAACAAGAAGGTCGCTGCCTATAGACAGTCGATCGAGCGCATCGTCGAGCAGGCGAAGCACCTCTCAGTGCTGGTCAACGATCTTCTCTTCGTTGCCCGCCAAGGAGCCGGCGCAGCGCGGCTCAACTTGCAATCTATCGACTTGAGCGAGTTGCTCCAGAAGGTCTGCGGCGACGCCAAGGTGATCGCGCACGAGAAGTCCGTGGATATCGCCTTTGCTAACGGCAGCGCCCACGACATGGTGCGCGGCGACCCGGCCCGGCTTAGGCAACTTTTCCTCGTGCTTCTTGATAATGCCGTGCGTTACTCCAAATCAGACAGCGAGGTGAAGGTCGAGATCGGCAAAAGCGGGGGCGAGGTGACCGTACGCGTCTCGGACCATGGCATTGGCATTCCGCCGGAGGAGCTTGAGCGAATTTTCGAGCGTTTCCGCCGTGGCGGAAATGCTGCCGCCATGAACGAGGAAGGCTTGGGTCTCGGCCTGCCGGTCGCTAAGGCTATTGTCGAGGCCCACAAGGGAAGGATCGAGATGGCCAGTCGCGTCGGCGAAGGAACGACGGTCACTGTCGCCCTTCCGGCCGAGGCCGCGGAGGCATCCAGGTGAACGTGCTCCTGGTCGAAGACGAGCCGCGCGTCGCAGACTTCATCGACCGCGGCCTGCGTGCGGAGAATCACGGGGTGACCGTCGCCTCCACAGGCAGCGAAGGCGTCGATCTTGCCAAGACTGGCGAGTTCGACGTCATCGTCTTGGACCTGATGCTTCCCGACATGCATGGCTACGACGTGTGCCAGCGGCTCAGGCTCGAGGGCGACCACACGCCGATCCTGATGCTGACGGCGATGGACGCACTCGAGGACAAGATTAAAGGTCTAAAGGTTGGAGCCGACGACTACCTCACCAAGCCATTCGATTTCGATGAGCTGCTTGCCCGCATCGAGGCGCTGGTCCGCCGCTCGCACAATTTCGCGCCAAGTTCGAACGTCCTCCGGGTTGCCGATCTGGTGCTCGACCGCGAGGCTCTCGAGGTCAGGCGCGGCGACGAAACCATCAAGCTCACCGCGAAGGAGCTGGCCATCCTCGAGCTTCTAATGAGCGCGCCAGGCCGCGTCTTCTCCCGGACGCGCATTCTCAACCAGGTGTGGGGCTATAGCGAGGATCCTCTCACCAATGTCGTCGATGTTTATATCGCGCGGCTCCGCCGCAAGATCGACACGCCGGACCGCGAGCCCCTGCTCGAAACCGTGCGCGGCCATGGATATAGGCTGAAGGCGCCCAGTTGATGTGGCATCGGGCTCGGGAAGTTTTGCCAAGACGCCTGCTTGGACCGCGCCGATCCGACTGTGGAACCTTGCTAACTCTGGCGGGATCGTTAGATTATGCCAGCCACTCTCGCCTATTACGCGCTATCACATCTTCCGGGCCTCGTCGGAGAATCACGGCGACGTTTGCCGCGCTCGCGGCGGCAGAGCTAGCCTGCGCCTCCCCTGGCAGTCCCATGCAACTCGGTTAGTGCCATAACAACGTGGAGGACGCCCGTTGCGATCAGGTCTGTTAGCTTTCTTGCTCTGCGCCGTCGCGGCCCTCGGCTTCAGCCAGCCGGCGAACGCGGCGAACAAGGTCAAGGTCGGTGTTCTCAAATTCGGCACCGTGAGCTGGGTGCTCGACACCATCCACGCCAACGGCCTTGACAAGGCCGAAGGCATCGAGCTCGACATCGAGCCTCTGGCGAGCACGCAAGCGACCACCGTTGGCTTGCAAGGCGGCTCGGTCGATATCATCGCCACCGACTGGCTGTGGGTTTCGCGCGAGCGAAGCGGCGGCGCCGATTTCACGTTCTCTCCCTTCACCACCGCGCTCGGCGCCATCATGGTGCCCCCCAACTCTCCCATCAAGACGCTCACCGATCTCAAAGGCAAACGGCTCGGCGTAGCTGGCGGCCCTCTCGACAAGAGCTGGCTGCTACTCGGGGCCTACGCGCTCCGGACCGCCAATGTCGATCTGCGGACCGAGACCAAGCAGGAATACGGCGCGCCGCCGCTGCTCAACGAGAGGGCGAAGCAGGGCGAGATCGAGGCCGTGCTCACCTTCTGGCCTTATGCCGCGCGGCTCGAAACCGACGGCTTCAGCCAACTGATCGGCGTCGAGGACGTGGTGCGCGAGCTCGGCGCCAAGGGCGAGGTGGCCATGGTCGGCTATGTGTTCAGCGAAAGTTGGGCCACGGACAATCTTGATGCGGTCCAAGGGTTTCTCCGCGCAGCGGCCAAGGCAGACGAACTTTTGGCGACATCTGACAAGGAATGGGACAGACTGAAGCCGCTCATGAGCGAGGACGATCCTAATTTCACCGACACGACGTTCGAGGCGCTCAGACGCCGCTATCGCGAAGGAATCCCAGAACGTTCCTCCGCCGATAACGAGGCTGACGCCAAGATTCTCTATCAGTTTCTGCGCGAGCTTGGCGGAGAGAAGCTCGTTGGGCCTGGCACCGAACTTGCGCCTGGCACGTTCTGGCATGGTAGCAAGTCGTGAGCATCACCTTCGCCCGCCCGGATGCTGCGCAAGGCGTGCGCCTGTTTCGTGGACCGTTGGTATCGATCATCTCGGTCGCGGGCTTCCTCCTCGTTTGGTTCGTGGCGGCAGAGATTGCGCAGAGCAGGCTCCTACCGGGACCCGGCGCGGTGCTCAACTACATCTATGACGAGACCCTGCACGGCGATCTCCTGACCGAGCTCGGCATCACCTTGTGGCGGGTGGCCGCTTCCTTCGTGGTGGCGATGGCCATCGGCAGCGTGATCGGCCTCGCCATGGGGCAAATGCCTGCGCTCGACCGCGCGCTCGATCCTTGGCTGATAGTGCTGCTGAACCTGCCTGCCCTTGTGATCATCATCCTTGCCTATGTGTGGTTCGGACTTAACGAGGCCGCAGCCATTGGCGCAGTGGCGCTGAACAAGATCCCCAATGTTATCGTGACTTTGCGCGAAGGCGCTCGCGCGCTCGATCCAGGTCTCGACGAAATGGCGCGCGCCTATCGGCTCACGCCGATGAGCAAACTGCGCAATGTCACCCTGCCGCAGCTTCAGCCCTATTTCGCCGCGGCATCGCGCTCCGGCATCTCGCTGATCTGGAAGATCGTGCTGGTCGTCGAGCTCCTCGGCCGGCCGAACGGCGTCGGCTTCGAGCTTCATCTCAACTTTCAGCTGTTCAACGTGACTGCGATCCTCGGTTATACGCTTGCCTTCGTCGCCGTCATGCTCGCCATCGAATATTTCCTGGTGCAACCCATTGAACGATATTCAACGCGCTGGCGTAACAAGCCGGTTTGAGATCCGCATCGAGGAGAAGACCTATGTCGGTGCCGACGGCACGCTGGTGCCGGCGATCCGTGACTTCGTGCTCGACGTCGAGCCGGAGAGCATGACGGTGCTGATGGGCCCCTCGGGCTGCGGCAAGACCACTCTGTTGCGCATCGTGGCCGGCCTCGACGACCGCTATTCGGGCGACGTCGGCATCCCCCCGGACACCCGCATCGGTCTGATGTTTCAGGAGCCGCGCCTCCTGCCCTGGCGCACCGTGCGGCAGAATATCGAGCTGGTCGCGGCGCCTGGCTTCGGGCCCACGGACTTGGAGCGCCTGGCGCACGCCGTCGGCATCGCGGACATGCTCCCCCGTTTCCCTCAAGAGCTTTCGCTCGGCTTGGCGCGGCGCGTTGCGCTTGCTCGCGCTTTCGCCACCAAGCCTGACCTCCTGCTTCTCGACGAGCCGTTCGTCTCGCTCGATGAGCGCACCGCGGACCGCTTGCGGAAGCTCTTGCTCGAAGTGTGGTCCGCGCGCCCAACCACGGCGATCCTCGTCACCCACAATGCCCGCGAGGCGATGATGCTCGCCGATCAGCTGGTGCTGCTTGCGCCGCGGCCCACACATGTTGTCGCGATCGAGACCATCGCCATTCCGCAGGCCGATCGGGACAGCGAGGTGGTCGAATCAATTTACGCCGACCTGCTGCGGCGTTATCCCGCCAATTTCGCGATAGGCTAGATCGTCGGCCAATTCTCACTAGGAGGCTAGCGAGAGCCCTCTAGGTCGGTTGTACGCAAACTGCCCGAGCGTTGGCGGGATTACACTTAGCCGACGTCGAAATGCTCGAGCGGATCCAGGGGAGCAGGCGCGGTTCTGGTCCATTCGGATCTCGCACATTTCCCTGCGGCCGGAGAGATCGTGATCTTCGATCGCAGTGACGAAGCGCCCATCGAGGACCGGCGCTCGATCCAGGAGAAGTTCTGATCCTGCCAAACTGGCATTGAAGAACCTCAGGAATTGGGTTCGTTTTGCAATCTAGCCGGGAGAGCCTTCCTCCTGGATGAACTCACCAAACGTCGACTCGGAGCTAGTGGTCGGAACGTTGCCATCGGAACTTTCTGGGGCACCCCATAGACGGCCAATGTCCTCCCGCCAGATCTCGATCCGTGCTCGCGATTGGGAGGGTGGCGCTGGCTGAGATGCCCGAGGAGGCATCCATGGCGTGCAGAGACACTCAATCTCAGAGGTCTCCCAATAAAGGACAGGCCGTTCTAGCCAATCTCTTCCCACGAGGCGCCGGCCAGGCGACGGCGTCACTTGGACGCGTAAGGGCACATTAGGATCGATTGCTGGTGCGGGTGATCCACCAGGCCCTACGATCCAGGCCTTGCTAATCGCACGTCCGAGACTCTCACGCGCTCTCTGGGCGTCGTGATCCAACAGGGTCGTTGCCTTAGTAAGCGAAAGCCAACTCACTGCCAGTCGCTCCATTAGCAGGGCAAGCGCATGTTACTCTGACTACTCCGCGATTATCGCGAGCTAGTGGTTGATCTTCCCCGGCGCTTAGCTGGTGTTTGCCGCGCTGCGGCTCGACCGACTTTACGCGCTTTGCGGGCAGGCTTCGCTGCGAGCGCTCTGTCCGCAGAGGCACGGCGAGGTCAAGAGCTGGTCAGCCAAGTCACGATCAAGCATATGTCGTATGCGCACTTTGCCATCGCACCTAACGCGAGACCTGATGCGAGCGCGAGTGCTAGCAGCGCCATGTTTCTCGTGATTAAGTTGCCCACGCGCACAGCGTACAGGCCCACTCCTAACAAGTTCTTAGAAAACCCTGCGGCTCACCCGCCATCGCCCGATAGTGGGTAGGTGAGGTACGCCGCGAAACTGTCGGCGGGCCGGTTCGGCTATCGGCTTCGAGCGTCTTTAACCGCTCTGCAAGAGTTTGAGGCCAGGCTTTGGTGTATGCCACTCGCAGAGGAAATCGATGCAGAACCTAGCGCGAATGGGCAAGTCCGGCGGCGATTCCGAGTCTTTCTGGCCAATCTGGCCATTGCTTTAGGTTGGACACTAAAACGCTCCTGCAAAGGATGCGCACACCGGCTATTCACCACCGCTAGGTGGCTCGTTCCCGAGGCCCAACGCTTTCTTGTCCACCGCTCCGGAGACAACCACCATTGGCGCATAAGCATCCTTCTGGGCCACGAACAAAGCCGTAGAGTCGCCGCGGGCTTCCTAATCGTGCTGGTCCTCTTGGGATCTCTTGACCTTGCGACGCGGGCCACGGCAATAAGCACCCAGCCCGCTTTAGGAAGGTCAGCGTTTCAGTATGGATCCCTCGGCGAATCTTCCGAAACGATGCAGGAATTTGGTTCACGACCCGCTCCCGTCTCGGCAACGCAGAGCGAACGAGTTCCATTGCCCACAAGAAAACCCCAGCGTCTCCACAAAGTCCCGACCGAAAAGGAAGTGAACGCAGTCACTCAAAAAAGAATGGCTCAGCAAAAAGGCGCAAGGAAACGGATACGCTGAGCGCCACCCCTCTCAAAACATTGCGCATGTAAGGGGCCATTGGCACCTTATCGCAATGCGGTCATGACACCAATTGTTTGTCGTGACCCCCTTGGCTCCGCACCTGCGCTCAACGTTCGCTTACCAAGCGCCTCACATAAGGCTGGACGGCTTGTTTCGCTTCTTCGACTGTCTCGGCTCTCTTGAGTAAAATGCCTAAGGCTTTAAAGGAGTGAAGAAGCTCGTAGGCGATAAACTCTAGTTGGCCCTCGACTGTGGTTGCATCCTCTTGGTGAGAGCTGCACCAATCGCAGAGCCTTTTAAGGGCTTCTGGCTTCCAGTCGGGCACTCCACAATTAATCTTGAGGCTATCAAGTAGACCTTGCGCCTGCTGTGGCGTCCAATCGCCGTCTAGGAGTGTCATTTCGCGTCCCACGCTCTCCCCGCTCGAACTCATGTGTCACCTCTCCACGGTTCGATCGTCCCTGATCGGTTTTCGGCAGGGGGCGTCGGTGGCGATGAATACAGATTTGATGGTGAGGGCTGGTCTGACCCGGAATGCAACTCCGATTCATGGGAGTTTGGCGTTGGCCGTAGCGCATTCGCATTGGAGTCGGAGGCGCTATTTCCGTGACGTGTGCCAAGATCATTTTTCGAGCAGTTTGCAACCTTTGGTTTCGTTGCCTCCGCCGGGGCGACATTGGCGTGAGCGTCCTGCTCAACCACGATGCAGCCTTGCCCCTTTACAGCGGCCCAACGCGGTGATGAGCGCCACTCGCCGGGCGTTGTTGCCTTTGGCTTGGATCCTTCATCGGTGGTACCTCCATATGGCACCAAGGGTTTCGGTGCATTGCCCGCCTCAGACGTATAGCCCACCGGAGGGGGTAGAGGTGCGCGCGCAATCCGCGCCGAAGGCTCATAGACCATTCGACTGCTCGCAGGGGAGTAGACCGCCGTGGGCTCCGAACACGAAATTAAACCCATCCCGACAGCCGTTGTGGCCGTAACAATAAGCACCTTTCGCACTGAGTTCTCCGGGCGCCTGGTCTGAGCCAATGGAAAGCTATGCCGGAGGAGTTACTGAATTTCTAACCAAAGGTGGGGCTACTGACGGGTCTATTCGACCAACGGAGGGTTCAACGCGCTGCCAATCTGATCGAGCTTCACAGCCGATTTCCCAAAACCGTTGTGCGGTTATACGCACCAGAGGTTCAAGCCCACCCTCTCCGAATTCCTAAGCAGCGTAAATTTCGTGGAGCCGCGCATGGGAAACGCGCCGCAAACGGACGACACGGCGATCGGTTAAAGAGTCCGTACGGACCCCCGTCGGGTCGTTTCCACTTGGCACTACTGATGAGCCGGAGCACACGTCCCATTCTCAAGACGAACGGTACCCTCGGGACATGGTGGTCCCCCCTTCTTTCCCTTCTTCTCACTGCCCTCTGGTTTGCCCATTGGCGCTGCGGCCTCATGCGGCGGGGCTAGCGGTGCCATGCCAGGCTGCATGCCCGGAGGTCCTCCGGGCTGAGGTCCACCCTTCTTCTGTTTGCCGCCTTGCTCGCCTTCTGCCTGTTGCGGCGGGGGCAGCGGTGCCATGCCAGGCTGCATAACGGGTGCTCCACCAGGTTGAGCTTCGCCCTTGGCATTGTTTTGTTTGCCGCCTCCTCCCTTAGGCGCCTCAGCCTCCTGTGGTGGCAAGGGAGGCGGCGGTGAAGCTTGACCGAGTGGTTTTTTAATTTCTGGCGGAACTAACAGCTCATCGGTACTCGGCTTTCCGGCGCCCTGGTCCTTAGTTTTGGTTTGGACAGCAACCTCCTCGATCTTCTTTGGTTGCGGTGGAGCTGCGACTTTAGGCAGCTGATCAGGCGCGGGCCGGAAGACCTTTACGGCAGCGCCTTCTATCTTACCTGCCTTGCTGGGATCGGGCGCATTCTCGACCTGATGAACCACCACCTTTTCGTTCGTCTTCTGCTCGACATAATTGACGTTGACCACGTTATTCACGACCACATTGTTGTTGATCGTGACGTTACCTAGCGGATGGGTTTGTTGCAAAATTGGTTCATAGCGAGACTCGTCCCGCACGATGTACCGCGAAAGATCTGCCGACACGAATGCCCCGGTCGGAACCACTTGCCAATAGTAGTCAGGCACCGTCTCCACCTGAATGTTGATGCTGACATCCTCATCATAAGAGGGCGGGAGTGGCGCCCAGGCCAAATAGCTGTCAGAGGATCGCCAGGAGACCCAGGCTGGACCCCAACGGCTGCCGGGGACCCAGAACCACCCCACCTGGTTTGAGAAACCCCATCGGCCGTAGTGGTAGGTGGCCCAGCCGAACGGCTCATCCGAGGTCCACATCCATCCGTAACGATCCGTGTAGATCCAGCGGCCGTAGGTGTAAGGTCGCCATTGTTGATCTACGTTGGCCGGAACCCATACGTATTGGCCCTCCAACCACACCCAATCACCGTAGGATTGGAGCCTGTCGTAAAAAACTGCCCTGTCCACCCAACCTTCTGACCGAGGAGCGGCCAACTGTGGGCGCTCTTGATAAAAAGGGCGATCGCGGTAATACGCGTCCCAATATTGGTTGATGTCGAAACTAACGACCGAATAGCCTAGTCTGGGTGCGTAGTCGGAAAGCGGGTAGTAGTAGCCTTGGTAAAATCCTGAGAGATAAATCGATCTCATCCAACCTCGATCATGCTCAAACACGACATCGCACCAGGTGTAGTCTCCCAAGCACCCGAGGATGGAAATTGGAGCCTGGGCCTGAACCGTCAGGATCACCGGAAAATCGGTGCCAGGACCGGCACGCAGATTTACGTTACTGATGGGATAGCCATTAGGTTGCGCGGCGACTACGTGCCCTGGGCCTGCAACAGCAAGAAGAATGCAAACAATGAATAGAAAACGGGGGTGGGTGATCATAGCAATGGCTCTCGGCAACAAACTGGTGCAGGCCTGGCCACCTGACCACCCGATAATGTCTAAAATCGGTCCCCGGGGCCCCCAAACGCACTGTTAGCTACCGCGCGGCGCGGGGCAGGCTCTCAAGCCTCCTATGTTACTTCGCTGAGCCACCGCCCCGACCCTTCTCCGCAGGCGATCGCGAGGACCTTTGGCAAAACGTGAACTAGAGATACTTCGAACTGCTTTGCGCGATCATGTCAACGCTCTGACCGTCGACATCGGTTCTCGCACGCCCCTTAACGGCAACAGCTTAGTTCGCGCCGCCGACTACATCCGTTCAGTCTTCGAGGAGGCCGGCCTTTCTGTAAGAGAGCAGGACTACGCCTATGGTGACCAGCGGGTGACGAATGTGCTTGCCACAGCTCCAACAATCGCTGGGGCTTCTGCGTATTACCTCGTCGGCGCCCACTACGACACTGTGCCAGGCACACCGGGTGCGGACGACAATGCGAGTGCCGTTGCCGTGATGTTAGAGTTGGCCAGACGTCTCCGGCAGGAGCAATTGAAGGTGCCGGTTCTCTTCGCTGCCTTCACCCTTGAAGAGCCGCCTGCCTATTTGACGGGTCATCAAGGCAGCCGGATGTTTGTTCATAGCTGTCAGACGAGCGGTGACCGCGTGCTCGGGGCAATAATCTTGGAAATGGTCGGCTACACGGCACCGCGCCAGAATTATCCATATCTCGTCCGCTGGCCGGGTTATCCTGCCGAAGGAGACTTCATCGGTATCATCGCAAACTGGCGGTCATGGCATCTCGGGCGTGCGGTTCTGCGGGGCTTCCGCAAGAATAAAGATCTGCCAGTCGAGTCGCTTTTTCTTCCTTTCAATGGGCGACTGTTGCCCGAAACACGTTTGAGCGATCACGCCTCATTTTGGGACGCTGGTTTGCCAGCGCTCATGGTCACGGATACCGCCTTTTTTCGAAATCCGAACTACCACCTTCCCGCTGAC
>DATFVO010000109.1:0-8642 GCA_035260265.1 Methyloceanibacter sp. | reverse complement strand
GAGATGGCATACAGACCTCCGCTCTGGGTACACGCGGCGCTGTGGCTTCCGCTTACGCTCATCCTCGCCCTGACCGTCTTGGCTATCGTCAAAGGGGCGCTGGTCGCGCTCCAGTGGGCGCTTCTCATGCACGGCTTTGATCCAGCGGAGGAGGTCATCGGCGACGGCCTACGAGATGTCGACCCTTCGCCGCTTCCTCGCCGTCTTGACTTCTGGCCTTGAGCGAGTAGGGTCGCGCGCAAGTTCGCTTCCAAAGTTCCGAGGACGACATGGCCAAGCCCGTCACCCAGAAGATCAAGCTCGTAAGCTCGGCCGGCACGGGCTATTACTACGTCACCAAGAAGAATCCGCGTAATCAGACCGAAAAGCTCGTCTTCAAGAAATACGACCCGGTCGCGCGCAAGCACGTCGATTTCAAGGAAGCCAAGATCAAATAGCCTGTCTGATTTTCAGGCTGCGATGCTGTCCGCTGTTCCGTGGGCAGGTGCTATGCGGCTGTCGTCATGAAATAGGTGGCCGGCCGAAACGCGGCGCTAACGAGGAGGCCACTCAACCGCGCTCCGGCCGGCCGAACCCTACGGACCCAGGAGATGCGGCGGACCTGAGCATTCCGCAGGGTTATCCCTGACCAACGAGGTAAAACGTAAGGACGAAGACGCGACCCAATGGCTCTGAACCTTCAACCCCCTAACTGCCTCCCCCGGGTCTGGCTTCAGTCAAACCATAAAACGGCCGACAAAGGGACGAAATCAAGCTTATCCAATACTGTAATACGATAAAAGACAAGGGATTGTAAATCCATAAGGTTAAGCCTTCAGGCGTCACCTCAAGTCGGAATTCGCTCTAGTTCAGCCATTTATTCCACAGTTTTGACCTAAGTGATTCGCCGATGGCACCGTTTTTAGGCCTTCCGTTGCTTTTTTACCGCGCCTCACCCACGAACTGCCTGACCGTGTCGAGGAACATGGCTACCGAGATCGGCTTCGAGATATAGGCCTCGCAGCCCCCTTCGCGAATGCGCTCCTCGTCGCCCTTCATGGCGAAGGCGGTGACGGCAACGACCGGGATCTTCTTAAGCTGGTCGTCTTCCTTGAGCCATTTGGTGACTTCAAGTCCTGACACCTCGGGGAGCTGGATGTCCATGAGGATGAGGTCGGGGCGATGCTCACGGGCGAGCGCGAGGGCCTCTCTGCCATTCCGCGTCTGAAGCGTCTTGTAGCCGTGGGCGTCGAGGAGATCGTGGAAGAGCTTCATGTTGAGCTCGTTGTCCTCGACGATCAGGATGGTTTTCGTCTTCATCATCGGCCTTAGGGTCGGCTGCGGCGATTCGGTCGGCTCATGATCGGCGATCTTATGATCATGCGCCACGGCACTTGGAGCCGGCCTGAGGAACGACTCGAAGGCAGGTTTAGGGGCCGGCTTTTGAGACGGCCTGATCCTCCAGAAAAACATGCTGACTCGCTCCCTCGGCTACGGACTGCCGATTTCATCGGAAACCCGTAACCAAACCCTTTAGGAAGAGGGATGAGGCCGGAAACGCGGCGCGTTAGTGGCACTCTGTCGGCTTGAAATATTCGAGCGCGCTTAGCGTGCCGTGGATCGAGAAGTCGCCATAGTCGATGCGCAATTCGCGGCTGACGCCGTTCTCGTAAAGGCGGAAGTCGATTTGATAGCTCGGCGTGAGGTCGCCGCCCTTAGGCTCAAAATAGCCAATCGATACCGGCCAAGAGGCGAGCTCGCCAAGCCCCTTCTCCTTTGCCGCCGGTTCGAGCTTGTCGGCATCGGCGCCTGCCTCGACCTTACTGCCGATGAAGGCGGTCGTGTCGTAGACCTTCCGGCCCTTCTCGGAGCCGTCATAGATCTTTGCCTGGAACAGCGACTGGCCTGCCCGGGCGGCGTCGATCAAGGCCAGGCTGTGCTGAGTGGGAAACAGCACCTGACCCGATAGGTCGAGCTCGGCGTGAGACGGCTGGCTGAGCCTTACCTTGACCGCCTGATTTGGCGACTCGCGCACGGCCCGACCCATGGTCACGTCGCCGAGCTTGTCGTTTAGATATTGCGCCGACTGGAAGCGAAACTTTTGGCCATCACCCTGCTCCCAAGTCGAGGACCTGAGGTCGGTCAGATTGGTCTGCCCCTGCGAGTCGGTCATCTGCGTGACCATGCGCATATTGAGCGAATAGCCGTCGCATTCAGACCCCGTGAACTCGAACACCATGCGGCCATCGATGCCAGTGATGCCCGAGGCGGTGCGGGCATCGTCGAGCGTCATCTCGTAGATGGCGCGATGGGCTACCAGCTTGTCGGGCTCCTTTCCCGCGAGCGCATGGGCGTGGCCAGTGAGCGCGCCCCCGATGAGGGGAGCAGCCAAGGGCAGCAGCAACACCCGCCACCAGCTCGAACCAACCATGTCAACCACTCCCAAGCTTGGGCGCCTTGCCGGGCGGGCGCTTCAGGCGATTCTTCGCACCAACTTCCCTGCCGGACAAGTGCCCCCCGTCGGGAGGCGCGAACTTGCGGGGCGCGCGGATTTGCTCGATGGTCGATGCGGGAAGCCGCGAATTTTGGCGCAAGCGGATTGGAGGAAGAGATGGCAGGAGAGATCGAAGCGCGGCTCAAGGCCCTCGACCTCGTGCTCCCAGAGGTACCCTCCCCGGTCGCCGATTACGTGTCGTTTCTCCACCTCAACAACCAACTTTACATCGCCGGCCAATTACCTATGAAGCAAGGGAAAATTGCTGTCGCCGGCACGCTCGGCGCCGATCTCGACATCGATCAAGGCCAGGATGCCGCGAGGATATGTGCTCTCAACATTCTCGCCCAGGCCAAAGCGGCCCTGGGCGATCTTGATCGTATCGTTCAGTGTTTGCGCCTGAACGGCTATGTAAACGCGATACCCGGCTTCACTGACCACCCAAAGGTGATCAACGGCGCCTCCGAGCTCATCGTGAAAGTCCTTGGGCAAAAAGGGCGTCATACGCGCGCCGCGGTGGGATGCTCGAGCCTGCCGCTCAACGCAGCTGTCGAGGTCGATGCTCTGTTTGCGATCGAATAGTCCCGTGCCTGGGCGCCTCTCATGGCCGAGCTTTATTGGTTGAAGCGGCCGATCGCGCACAGGGGTTTGCACGATCAGGCCAAAGGCATCATCGAGAACAGCGCCTCAGCGGTGCGGGCCGCCATGGGTGGCGGCTATGCCGTCGAAGTCGACCTACAGTGCTGCGCCGGCAATATGCCCGTCGTGTTTCACGACGCGACGCTAGACAGGCTTACGGCCGAGATGGGCCATGTCGCGGCACGCGATGCCGAAGAGCTTTGCGGCATTGCCTTGCGCGGCAGCGAGGACCGCATCCTGTCGCTTCCGGCGCTGCTTGCTCTCGTCAATGGCCGCGTGCCGCTCCTGCTCGAAATCAAGAGCACCTGGACCCGAGAGGGGAAGTACGAGGCGAATATTGAGTTGCTGCTCGCGTCCTACCCTGGTCCGGTCGCGGTGATGTCGTTCGATCCGCACTGCATAGCGGCCTTTCGCGAGCTGTCGCCCTCCCTACCGCGCGGGCTCGTCGCCGAGAGCTTCGATGATCCGGACTATTGGTCGCAGCTATCGTTCAGCCAACGCTTTGCCATGCGGAACCTTCTCACCTCAACCTTCGCGCGGCCCCACTTCATCGCCTACGATATCAGGGCGCTTCCGGCGATCGCGCCACTCATGGCGCAGACCGTATTCGGGCTGCCGCTGCTCACCTGGACAGTGCGAACCAAGGAAGACCAGGATCGCGCGCTGCGTTATGCCGACGCCATGATCTTCGAAGGAATCAGGCCTTAGGCCATGGGCGATATCGAGAGACCATTGCGAGAGACCGAGCTTGAAGGGACCGGCAAGGCTACGGTCGTACGCATCGCTCCGCGTATTGCCGCTGTGCCGGCCGCCGACTGGGACATATGTGCAGGTGGCCTCGCAACGCGCGCCGATAATCCGTTCGTCCACCACGTTTTTCTCAGGGCACTGGAAGAGAGCGGATCGGCCACGCGCAATACCGGCTGGCTGCCGCAGCATCTTCTGCTCGAGGACGAGAGAGGCGAGCTTGCGGGTTGCATGCCCTGCTACCTGAAATCTCACTCGCTCGGTGAATATGTCTTCGACCATGGCTGGGCAGACGCCTATGAGCGCGCCGGCGGCCGCTATTACCCGAAGCTGCAGGCCTCGATCCCATTCACGCCCGTCACCGGCAGGCGACTCCTGGTGCGGCCAGGCGCGGATGCGGCAAAGCGCGAGGCGACTCTGTTGCAGGCGGCGGCTGAACTGACCGAGAGGCTCGGTGTCTCCTCGCTGCACATTACGTTTCTCACCCGCGCTGAATGGGAGCTCGCCGGCAAGCTCGGCTTCCTGCAACGCACTGACCAGCAGTTCCATTGGCGAAATGAGGACTATCAGACCTTCGAGGACTTTTTAGCCGCGCTCTCATCGCGCAAGCGGAAGGCGATCAGGAAGGAGCGCCGCGAGGCGCTTTCTGCCAGGGTCGAGATCGAATGGGTGACGGGGCGCAATCTCACTGAGGCCCATTGGGACGCATTCTTCGCCTTCTACATGGATACGGGCTCGCGTAAATGGGGCTCGCCCTATCTTACCCGACGCTGCTTCAGCCTGCTCGGCGAGACCCTGGCAGATCAGGTTCTGCTCGTGCTCGCCAAACGCGCCGGTCGCTACGTAGCCGGGGCGCTCAACTTCATCGGGTCACACACGCTCTACGGCCGCTATTGGGGAGGTGTCGAGCACCACCCCTATCTCCACTTCGAGGTCTGCTACTACCAAGCTATCGAGTTTGCCATCGCCCAGAAGCTCGCTCGCGTCGAGGCCGGCGCCCAAGGTGTGCATAAGCTTTCCCGCGGCTATCTGCCGGTGGAGACCTATAGCGCCCACTACATTGCCGATCCCGCGCTTCGCCGCGGCGTCGCCGACTTTCTCAAGCGCGAGCGCGTCGCCGTAGCGCGCGAGATCGCCCTCCTCACCGAGGACTCGCCCTATCGTCAGTCAGAGTAGGGTTGTCATGGCCGGGCTTGGCCTGACATCTACGAATTGCGTCCGAGACGTGGATGCCCGGCACTTCGGCCGGGCATGACGGGTACTGATTTCAAGAAAACTCGGCTATACGACTGCGATGGCCTACGATCAGAACAACATTTTCGCCAAGATCCTGCGCGGCGAGATCCCCTGCCACAAGCTGTACGAGGACGGGGACACGCTCGTTTTCCTCGACATCATGCCACGCACCGAGGGCCACGCGCTGGTCATCACCAAAGAGAAGGCGAAAGACCTGTTCGACATCAAGCCTGAGGCGCTCGCCAAGCTCGTGGCTGTGGTGCAGAAGCTCGCACCCAAGATCAAGGAGGCCGTGGGCGCCGACGGAGTGCTGATCCAGCAATTCAACGGCTCTGCCGCCGGCCAAACCGTGTTCCACTTCCATTTCCACATCGTGCCGATCAAACAGGGCGTCCCGGTCAAGCCCCATGCCGGGATCATGGAGGACCAAGCCAAGCTCGCCGTCACCGCAGAGAAAATCAGGAAGAAGCTGAAGGGCTAGGTCTTACTTCGAGCCTAATGGCACCTTGGGCACAAGGCTTGCGCCGATCGAGCGCTGGCGGGCGCCGCGCGGTCGCCGCGCCGCGCGCTTGGCGCGCGGCTTGGGACCTTCCGCCCTCACCCCACCTTTGGGGCCACCGCCATCAGGGCCGGCGCCCTCCGGATCGGTGTCCTCTGGATCGCGCGGGCGGATTGGCGTGTCGGGCTTCAAATATTCGAAGCCGAGCACCTTCTCTCCAGCCTTCTCCTCGACCAGCACGCGCACGATGCCGCCGTCTTTCAGCGCGCCGAATAGAATCTCCTCGGCGAGCGGCTTCTTGACGTGCTCCTGGATCACGCGGGCAAGCGGCCGGGCGCCGAACTTGTCGTCATAGCCCCGCTCGGCGAGCCACTGGTTCGCCTCGGGCGTGAGCTCGATGGTGATGTTGCGGTCGCCGAGCTGCGCCTCGAGCTGGAACACGAACTTCTCGACCACCTTGGCAATGATCTCCGGTGAAAGTGCCGCAAAGGCAATGATCGCGTCGAGCCGGTTGCGGAACTCGGGCGTGAACAGGCGATTGATTGCCTCCTCGTCGTCGCCCTCGCGTCTGGCGCGATTGAACCCGATAGCGGCCTTGGCGAGGTCGGTCGCCCCGGCATTGGTGGTCATGATCAGGATCACGTTCTGGAAATCGACGCGCTTGCCGTTATGGTCGGTGAGCTTGCCGTGATCCATCACCTGCAGCAGGATGTTGAACAGATCCGGATGCGCCTTCTCGATCTCGTCGAGCAACAGCACGCAATGCGGGTGCTGATCGACGCCGTCGGTCAGGAGACCGCCCTGGTCGAAGCCGACATAGCCCGGGGGCGCGCCGATCAGCCGTGAGACCGTGTGCCGCTCCATATATTCGCTCATGTCGAAGCGGAGCAGCTCGACGCCGAGCAGCAGCGCAAGCTGACGGGCGACCTCGGTCTTGCCCACGCCGGTCGGGCCGGAAAACATGTAACAGCCGATCGGCTTGCCGGGCTCGCGCAAGCCAGCGCGTGACAGCTTGATCGCGGCGGCAAGCGCCTCGATTGCCCTGTCCTGGCCGAACACGACCCGCTTCAGGTCCTGATCGATGGCGCGCAAGACCTCGGCGTCGGATTTAGACACCGTCTTGGGCGGGATACGCGCCATGGTGGCGATAGTGGACTCGACCTCCTTGACGCCGATCGTCTTCCGCCGTTGCCGCTCAGGCAGCAGCATCTGCGAGGCGCCGGTCTCATCGATCACGTCAATCGCCTTGTCCGGTAGCTTACGGTCGTGGATGTACTTGGCCGACAGCTCGACGGCCGATTTGATCGCCTGGCTCGTGTAGCGGACGCGGTGGAAGTCCTCGAAATAAGGCTTCAGCCCTTTCAGAATCTCGATCGCGTCGGGCACAGACGGCTCGTTCACGTCGATCTTCTGGAAGCGGCGCACCAGCGCCCGATCCTTTTCGAAGTGCTGCCGGTATTCCTTGTAGGTGGTCGAACCGATGCAGCGCAGCGTGCCGGACTGGAGCGCTGGCTTCAGCAGGTTCGAGGCATCCATAGCGCCGCCAGAAGTGGCGCCGGCACCGATCACCGTGTGGATCTCGTCGATGAACATGATGGCGCCGGGATAGGCCTCGATCTCGCGCATCACCGCCTTGAGCCGCTCCTCGAAATCGCCGCGGTAGCGGGTTCCAGCGAGCAGCGCGCCCATATCGAGCTGGAAGATGGTGGAATCGGCAAGAACCTCAGGCACATCGCTCATGACGATGCGACGGGCCAAACCCTCGGCGATGGCTGTCTTGCCGACGCCCGGGTCGCCCACGAACAGCGGGTTATTCTTCTGCCGGCGGCATAGCACCTGGATGGTGCGTTGAATTTCTTGGGCGCGGCCGATCAGGGGATCGATCCGCCCAGCGCGGGCCTTTTGGTTCAGGTTGATGCAGTAGACCTCGAGCGCATCGGCGCCGCGTTTTTTCTCGTCGCCGCCCTCGACGGTGGCGGCATCCTCATCGACGCCGCGCACGGCGCGTGGCTCAGACATGCCGGCCCGCTTGGCAATGCCGTGGCTAATATAGTTGACTGCGTCGAAGCGGGTCATGTGCTGCTCTTGCAGGAAGAAAGCGGCGTGGCTCTCGCGCTCGGCGAAGATGGCGACCAGCACGTTGGCGCCCGTCACCTCCTCGCGGCCGCTCGACTGCACGTGCGCTACGGCGCGATGGATCACCCGCTGGAAGCCGGCGGTCGGCTGCGCATCGCCGTGGGTGTCGAGCACGAGGCCGGACAGCTCATTGTCGATATAGCCGGTCAGTTTGTCGCGGAGCACGTCGAGGTCGACATCGCAGGCGCGCATCACCGCCGCGGCGTCACGGTCATCGATCAAGGAGAGGAGCAGGTGCTCCAGCGTCGCATATTCATGGCTGCGCTCGTTGGCATATTGCAGGGCGCGCCTGAGAGCCTGCTCGAGACTGGTCGAAAACGAAGCCACCTAAATCCTCACTCCTTCTCCATCGTGCATTGCAGCGGGTGCTCATGCTGACGGGCAAAACTCGTCACCTGCGCTACCTTAGTCTCAGCCACCTCGTAAGTGTAGACCCCACAGATGCCGACGCCCTTCTGATGGACATGAAGCATGATACGGGTCGCCTCCTCGGGAGGCTTATTGAAGAACCGCTCAAGCACGTACACGACGAAATCCATAGGCGTGTAGTCGTCATTGAGGAGCAGCACTTTGTAGAGGCTCGGCCGCTTGGTCTTCGGCCGCGTCTTGGTGATGATATGGGTGCCGGTGTCGTCGCCCCGGCGAGGATCGCCGTTTCGCGCCATCGTCAGTCCCTATGTGGCGTGCCGTTGTTCATCTGCCAAGACGAGTCGCCGCTCGCTGCCAAACCATCCTGATCATTCTAACTACATCGCGCCAGTGATCGCAAATCGCGGCGCTTCAACGTCCGGACCGTAGGCAGAGTTGCCGACAGGAAAACGGCAAAAAAAGAGACCCGGAGGCGACCCCGGGTCTTTTCGATTGGGAAAGATGGAGTTTGGCGGACGCCGTTACGCGACCTTCTTGGTGAAG
>DATFVO010000108.1:0-2264 GCA_035260265.1 Methyloceanibacter sp. | reverse complement strand
TTATTCCAGCAATTCCGCAGATTGATCTGATTGCAAAACTATTGCGAGCAGGGTTGGCAAACGGACCAATCTTCGCCATTCTGATGTGGTTGATTTGACTAAGGGGGACGACCTTCTCCGCGGGGTAACGATGCCGTTGCTGCGATTGATCGCCGTGGCGCTTCTCGTTTCGGGCTCAGCGGTGGCATTTGGGCTTAGCGCTCTCGCCGCGCCGCTGGATAAGCAGAGTTGCGCGAGCTTGCAGGTCGAACGCAACAAGCTCCTGACCCGCGACATGCAGGCTGCGCTCGACCGTGGCCCCGACTGGGTCAAAGACCACCTCAACGACCAGGAGCTCGAGCAAGTACGGCGCTTCCTGGGAGTCGAGGCGGACATCGAGTTCCGCTGCCGCGGCGGCGGCGTGACCAAGCCCACCGTGCAAGCCGCCGAAGCACCGGCCCAAGGCGACCAAAGGTCCGGCGCCGAAGTGGTTCCCTTACCTGACCGCAAACCCGCCCCGCCGACCGAGACGGGCTCTGACGCCAAGCCTAGCCAAACCCTGGCAGATTCGGCTAAGACACCGCCTTCGAAGGCGAAGGCGACGAGATGACCACTGTTCTTCTGCTGATTCACATCATGGTCGCGCTGGCTCTTGTCGGCGTCGTGCTGCTGCAGCGGTCCGAAGGGGGCGCGCTCGGCATTGGTGGCGGGGGGGGTTTTATGACCGGCCGCAGCGCTGGCAACGCCTTGACCAAAACTACAGCCGTACTTGCCGGCTGCTTCTTCGCAACAAGTCTTCTTCTGTCGATTCTTGCCGGCCAGCATGGCGGGCCGCCCTCGATCCTGAGCCCAGCCAGCCAGGGCGGAGGAGGGCTAGCTCCGCTTCAGATGCCAGCCGCGCCGGCACCGGCTGCTCCTAGTGCGCCGTCTGCGCCCTCAGCCCCGCAAGCGCCGCAGTCGCAATAAGCGACCCACAAGAATCGCTCAATAAGCAGTCCACCGCTTCTTGTTGGGGCTACCGACTCGCCCCCATTTCAGTGTATGGTCGAGGCCCATGGCGCGGTACGTCTTCATTACCGGCGGCGTGGTTTCCTCACTCGGCAAGGGGCTAGCCTCTGCGGCGCTCGGTGCGCTGCTTCAGGCGCGTGGGTTCAGCGTGCGGCTACGCAAGCTTGACCCCTATCTCAATGTCGATCCGGGGACCATGAGCCCCTATCAGCACGGCGAGGTGTTCGTCACCGATGACGGCGCCGAGACCGACCTCGATCTCGGCCATTATGAGCGGTTCACTGGACGCCCAGCGAGCCAGGCCGACAACATCACCACAGGCCGCATCTACCAGGAGATCATTACCAAGGAGCGCCGGGGCGACTATTTGGGTTCGACCGTGCAGGTCATTCCTCACGTCACCGACGCGATCAAGTCCTTCATCACATCCGGCAACGAGGGCGTCGATTTCGTCCTGTGCGAGATTGGGGGCACGGTCGGCGACATCGAGGGTCTGCCCTTCTTCGAAGCCATCCGTCAGCTCGGCAATGAGCTGCCGCGCGGCTCGACCGCCTTCATCCACTTGACTCTGGTGCCCTTCATCCCGAGCGCTGGCGAGCTCAAGACAAAGCCCACACAGCATTCAGTCAAAGAGCTTCGCTCGATCGGCATCCAGCCCGACGTCCTGCTCTGCCGCACCGACCGGCCTTTGCCCAAGGACGAGCGGCGCAAGATCGCGCTGTTCTGCAATGTTCGGCCCGAGGCGGTGATCCAGGCGCTCGACGTGGCGAGCATCTATGACGTGCCCGGCGCCTATCATGCCGAGGGGCTCGATCGCGAAGTTCTTGCCGCCTTCGGCATCACGCACGCGCCAGAGCCTGACCTCGAGCGCTGGCGCCAGATTTCCGAAACCATCGCCAATCCCGACGGCGAGGTAACAGTTGCCGTGGTCGGCAAATACACAGGTCTCAAGGACGCGTACAAATCGCTGAACGAGGCGCTGGTCCATGGCGGCATCGCCAACAAGGTGAAGGTCAATTTGCAATGGCTCGAGTCCCAGACCTTCGAGAGCGAGGATGCCTCGGCCTATCTCGAGGACGTGCACGGCATACTCGTTCCGGGCGGCTTCGGCGAGCGCGGCTCGGAAGGCAAGATCCAGGCGGCGCGCTATGCGCGGACCCGCGGCGTGCCTTATTTTGGCATCTGCTTCGGCATGCAGATGGCAGTCATCGAGGCCGCGCGCGATGCGGGCATCGAGGACGCGAGCTCGACCGAGTTCGGCCCGACCGAGGAGCCTG
>DATFVO010000107.1:0-2967 GCA_035260265.1 Methyloceanibacter sp. | reverse complement strand
GCGCCTCGCTGCGCCGAAGGCCCGTTGCCAGGGCGAGCGAGGCCAGGAGGTAGAGCGGCTGACCGCGCAGGCGTTCGAGCAAATCGCGCGCGCGCTCAGGCTGTAGGATCGGAAGCTCTAGATCCGGCGCGGATGGCGGCTTGGCCAATTCGGCGCAGTTATCGCGGACAAGGCCCCAGAGCTTGGCCTGCCCAAGCGCCCGATGGATCACAACATGAACGTGCTTCACTGTTCGAGCGGCCAACCCGGCCCGAGCCAAGGTCGCATACAGAGCCGCGAGATCAGCCGGACGGAGGGCCTGTAATCGCCGATCCCCAAGATGGCGACGTACGTGAGCAAGCGAACCGGCATACCGTTCGGCGGTGCGGGCAGTCGTGTGCAGGGCGATCCAGTCGCGTTCAAACCTGTCCAGGAATGCGGCGACCGTGATCCGCGAAGGATCGACGGCGGCCCCGCCTTCCGCCTCGGTGATTAGCTGCGCGCAACGGGTCTGTGCCTCGCGCTTGGTGCCTTTGAAGCTATGCCAACGGCGTTTGCGCTTGCCAGTCTGTGGATCGCGCGCGTCGAGGATGATCGCCCAGTGGTTGGGACTTCGCTCGCGGATATGGCCTCGCATCTATTTCCTCCCTTTCTGCTTCCGCCGAGCAACCAACAAATCAGGCGCTCGGACATTAACGGACCCTTCTCCTAGATACCGGGCCAGGTCTTGCATGATCATGGCAAGCCCTCGGTCATCTATGATGATCCCGACCGCGCCAAATGTTGGCGAGCCTGGACGCGGCATCGCGCCCTTAAGCAACGTCAGAATAAGATTGGCGTCTTCCTTAACTTCGGCAGGAACGGCCACGGGTTTAGATAGCGGCGAAAGAATGTGAGCAACGAGCTGTTCTGCCCGCTCACGCACAAGTTGACGGGTTAGCAAATCGTCGATCCAGCTCTTATTTGTGATGCCCTCAATACGATCCGCGAGCACCGCGATCGCGGTGCCCAGGAGCGAATTGTGTATTTGGATTTCATGCTGGTTCACCCATAACTTCAGGGCTCGATTGACCTCCGCTGAAAGCGTCTGCGCTGAGGGGGTCACACCGTGTCGCTTGGCTAGGTCTTCAAGCGACTTCAATAAATCATCGGGGATGCGGGCCGCGATCACCGGAGCCGGCTCTTTTCTTTTACCTAGAGGCCTTCCCCTGCGCTTCTGCGCCATCGGCTGACCTCGAATTCTCGGTTTACAAACATTTACTGGCGTCTACCCCAATGGATGACAATGCGCAAGCCCTAAATCTATCTTGGCGTCACGAGTTGAACGTGGGGTGCTCACGATGACTAAGCCCAAAACTACGTCAGCGACGCTGCCAAAGCCGTTGCCGGTCACGGGATCGATCCCGGAGGCTGGCGCGCTCTTCTTCGGGGCGGGCAAAGAGAAAAGTTATCGCCTAGCAAAGGCACGGGCGATCGTAACGCTCGAAACCGGGCCGCGGTCGAAGGTTGCTCTGTTGCACGCTACCGCGCGCAAGCTCGGCCTCGATCCGACTTAAAGGCTTGAAGGGAAACGGCGGGCCATGAGCCGACCCGCCGCTTGAAGGAGTTTCGGCTCGCCACTGGTCAAAGAGGAGATCCGAATGAGCGTTACATACGCGTTTTCCCCATCATCTGCAACGCGCCACCCATATCGTGCGACGGGTCTTGGTACGAGACCGAACTATCCTGGCTGGCCGCAGGCTGTGCGCCTGCTGCGCGCCGCGATCGCGGCCGCACGTGAGGCCGCACCGTCGGGGGGTGGCGGTCCAACTACGACCCAACTCGGCGACGCGATCATCGATCGTATTGGCGAGTTGAGCACGCGCGATCTGCACATTCTCGCAGTCGTGTTTGGCGTCCTGCTGCGTGCCAAGCGCTAACAGTTAGGGCGGTACGGCGCAGGCCGCCGCCCTTCTCCTGCGAGATCACGGCCATGTACGCACAACTTGATCTCTTCCGGCGGCTCGCGTGGCTGCCGCCCTGTGGGTGGAGCAGCTTGCCGTTCTGCGAAGTGACTGTCGCCGTCAGCTCACTGGGCGACGAGTACCACTGCATGACTTGCGACTGCAGCGGGCGCGTCCCGCTGACCGCACTCAGCACCTAAACCTAAAGGACCTGGATCATGACCAACACCAACACTGACACCGACACCAACACAGCAATCGTCTCCGTCCCCTCGAACACGCCCCCTGCAAGGCTGGACGCACTCGAACGGTATGGGAGGTCTGCCGGCAGCTTGTACGGCGAGCTCTTGAAATTCAGCGGGAAGACCGGCGCCTGGGCATCGGGCGCGCAGGGCCTCGAGGTTCCGATCGGCACCCAGCTCGTAGCGATCGTGCCCCAGATGCTGGCCGGCTTCGTCAGGTGGCAAGACGGCGAGCTCGTCGAACAAGTGATGCAACCCATCACTGAGACATACGACCCAAAGCAGTTGCGGTCCTCGCTAGGGGACACCGATCGCACTCGCTGGCCCACAGGTGACGATGGGCAACCCGAGGACCCCTGGCGTGAGGGTGCGCTGTTGCCGCTGAAGAACCCGAAGACGGGGGCCGAATACACCTACAGCACCTCGTCTGTTGGCGGCACCCGCGCGGTGAAGCACCTCGTAACCACCTATGCCTGGCAACTGCGAGCCGCGCCGGAAACTACTGCGGGCCATCTGCCGGTCGTCGAGCTCGGCGTGCGCTCATACAAGCATCCAGATCGCAAGCGCGGCACGATCTACAACCCGGTGCTAGCCGGGATTGATTGGGTGCCGGCCTCGGCGGTAGCGGACAAGAGCGACGACCAACAAGGCGCCCCGAAGGCGGAGCCCGCCAAAGCCTTCGAAGATCATCGTAGCGAGAAGATGAAGAAGCGCCGTAAGGCGTCGCTCTAGCGCGAGGACAACAATGATTGACGTCGACGCGGCGATCGACACACTCGCGACGATCTTTGAGGCGGCGCCGG
>DATFVO010000106.1:0-16435 GCA_035260265.1 Methyloceanibacter sp. | reverse complement strand
ACATGAGGGATATTGACCCAAGTCACAGTCGTTCCTGCCGTAACCGTGAGCGTGGGCGGATCGAAGGTGAAGTTGGCGATTTTTATTTTGGCGTCTTCGGCAAGTCCCGGCGCGGCCGAGAGCATGAGCACGGCGGCAAGTACCGCGATCTTCACGTGGAGGCTGGTCATGTTTCAGATCAGCTCGCGAGCGTGCCGTCGGTTATGGCGAGAGGCTTGTCGCCCACCCGCACTGAGACGCTGGTAATGCCGAGCACGGAGGAGGACCGGCTGCGGGAAGCAGGTGGAGCGTGCAGTGTGGAAGGTCATATTGCCTTCGACCTTCTGCACGATCTGATGGATATGGCCGTTGAGCACAGTCACCGAGCCAAAGCGCTTCAACATGTCGAGCGCCCGCAGGCCGCCGTCGGTGCCCCATCCCCAATCGGCATAGACCGTCCAGAGCGGGATGTGCGCGAACACGACATCGGCGTCGAGTTCGACTTGTCCTTGATGTCGTCGGCAAGCCAGGCGAGCTGCTCGGGCCCAAGCCTGCCAAGTCCGCCGGCTTTCAGATCGACCACATTGACGAGCCCGATGAAGTGCACGCCGTGATCGTCGAAGGAGTACCAGCCTGCTCCCTTGGTACCCTTGCCATAGCGGGCGAGATAGGCCTTGCACACACCTTCATCGACGAAATCGTGCTCGCCGGGGACGTAATGCACATCGAGCGCGGCCTCGCTGATTAGCTGGTTGGCATTGTCGAACTCGTCAGGCTTCGAGAGATGGGTGATGTCGCCGGTGTGGATCATAAAGGCGGGCTTGGTCGGCACAGCCTTGATCTTGGCGATCGCGTCACGCAGCGTGCCGAGCGCATCTGGGTTAGCGGGCTTGTTGAAGCCGATTTGACTGTCGCTGATCTGGAGGAAGGTGAAAGCCGGAGTTTCAGCGGCAAGGGCGTTGCCGAGGAGGTCGTCGCCGAGAAGGCCCAAGGATTTCGGCACGCCGCCAGACAAAGTCCACAGCACGCCGGTGCCGGCCCAGATCATGCATTCGAGTGCACCCCTCCGGCTAACTCCTGCCTCTTCCGTCTCGTCTCCCGTGGCTTCAGGCTCAAGGGTTCTGTCTTCGCTCATTGTGGCCTCCTCGCTGTGCCTGGTTCGTGGTGAGGAGACCGGGGAAGAAAGTCATTTATTCCCGGGGCTTTGAAAAAATTTATGCTAGCTGTTTAATGCTCAAACTGAGCAAATTATTGGAAGCTGTTGCTTCTTGGGAACACAGCGGCGCGGAAGGCCCGAGAAGCCGGCAATTCGCTGTGGCCCTGTCTGCAAGTCTCAGACTAATTTAGGCGAGGGTAGGGGTTGCAAACGATGCGAGTACGATCCCTGATCGCCGCCTCGGTGGCGATTGAAGTCCTTGTGCTCAGTGCTGTGGCCTCCATGCCGGCCTTCGCGCAGGACAATCCTGCGGCGCCTCCCGCCGACACGACACCTGCTGTAACTCCTGGCGCAGCCTCTCCGGCCGCTGCTCCTCCACCGACAGTAGTCCAGACCACACCCCAGCCCGTCGCGGCGACGCCGGTCGTCGAGAGCATTCGCACCAAGCTCGCAGGCCTCGATAAGACTTCGTCCTCCGACGATGTCTCAGCCCTTGTAGCCTTTTACAACGAGCGCGGCGAGCCGCTGTGGATGACCGACATGGGCCTCTCCGGCCAGGGGCTCGCCGTGGTCGACGAGATACGACGGGCCGACGACTGGGGTCTTGCCAGTTCAGCCTTCGACCTACCGCCCACCGGCGATCTTCCCGCTTCGCCCGAGGCTGCTGCGTCTAACGAGATCAAGCTAGATCTCGCCATCCTCAAATATGCGCGCTTCGCGCGCGGTGGACGTGCCGATCCCGCGAAGCTAAGCAAGCTGTTCGGCATGACGCCGACCTTGCGCGCTCCGAAGACGGTGATGACCGAGATCGCCGCTGCCGGCGCGCCCGATGCCTATCTTCGCTCTCTCAATCCGAAGCACGAGCAGTTCCAGCTGCTGCATCGCGCTCTGGTCAAGGCGCGCGCAGAGGGCGAGGTCGGCGGCAAGTCGGCTAACACGCAGAAGATCGTCATCAACATGGAGCGCTGGCGTTGGTTGCCGGAGGATCTCGGCTCGCTCTATGTCTGGCTCAACATCCCGTCCTACATCGTGCATGTGGTCAAGGACGGGAAGACGATCTACACCGACAAGATCGTCGTCGGTGAATTGAAATACGCGACCCCGGTCTTTTCGGCCGATCTCAAGTCAGTGGTGTTCAATCCGGAATGGACAGTTCCGCCCACCATTGTCAGGGAAAACCTTCTGCCGAATTTGCGCGGCGGCGGCGGACTGTTCAGCCGCAACACCTCGATCCTCGACCAGCACGAGCTAAAGGTGAAGTACAACGGCCGCTTCGTCGATGCCGGCAGCATCGATTGGAATAACGTGAATATGGGCGCGATCAGCTTCGTTCAGGCCCCCGGGCCCAACAACGTGCTCGGCAAGGTCAAGTTCGTCTATCCCAACCCGTATTCCGTCTACATGCACGACACCATCAAGGAAGGCCTGTTCGACAAGGAAGAGCGCGCGGAGGGGCATAATTGTCCGCGCGTCGGCAATCCTGGAAAGATTGCCGCAGTGGTGCTTGCCGCCGACCAGAACATGCCCCAGGCAGATGTCGATAAACTGCTCGCCACGGGCTCCAACAGCTCGGTCAACATCACCCATCACGTGCCGGTGCATACGACGTATTTTACTGCCGTGGTCGACGACCAGGGCAAAGTTCAGACTTTCGCCGATGTCTACAAGCTCGATCCAGTGGTGGGCGCCGCCATCCTTGGCAAGGAGGCGAAGCCCGAGGCCGTCGCCGACGACGGCGATCCGAAGCCCAAGCCGCAGAAGCCAGACAGCCCCGCACCAAGCGGCTTTGCCCCAGGCATTGCCAATCCCTAATCCATAGCCGGCGCAACGGGTGCAGAATCGCAGGATATTGTTGCATCCTGTGCATTACCCATGGGCCTTTGGGGCTTCTTTTGCTAGGCTTGAGTCCGACTCGGCACCGAAGGAAAGCAACTTTCGTGCAATCGCAATTCACCGTCGGCATCAACGTTGAAGGCAGGGGCGACCGCATCGTGGTCAAGGCCGAGGACGCCCTGATTGCCGCGCTGAAAGTCAAGGCTGAGCGACCTCACGCCCAGATTACCTATGTGCGCCGCCTCAACCGGCGCGGCGATCAACGCCATCCTCCCCACAGGCTCGCCGAAAACCTCGGCTAGCTCTTGAGCCGGTAACCGATCTTGAAGATCCACGCCACCACTGCAAGACAGATGGCGAGGAACAGGCCGATCATGAAAAGGCTCACCGCCGGGGTCACATCGGCGATCTCATAGAAGCTCCAGCGGAATCCGCTGACGAGATAAACCACCGGATTGAACAGCGTAACCACCTGCCAGACCGGCGGCAGGACCGATATCGAATAAAAGGTGCCGCCGAGGAACGTAAGCGGCGTGATGATGAGAAGCGGCACGAGCTGAAGCTTCTCGAAGCCGTCAGCCCAAATGCCGATAATGAAGCCGAGCAGGCTGAAGGTCACCGCGGTAAGCAGCAGAAAGCCGGCCATCCAGAAGGGGTGCGCGATTCTGAGCGGCACGAACAGCCAGGCCGTGGCGAGGATGATCAAGCCGAGGACGATCGACTTGGTGGCGGCGGCCCCGACATAGCCGACCACGATCTCCAAATAAGAGATCGGCGCCGAAAGCAACTCGTAAATGGTGCCGGTGAAGCGCGGGAAATAGATGCCGAACGAGGCGTTGGCGACGCTCTGGGTGAGCAGCGTCAGCATGATCAGCCCAGGCACGATGAAGGCGCCATAAGGCACGCCCTCGATCTGCGTGATGCGCGAGCCGATGGCAGCTCCGAACACCACGAAATAGAGCGACGTGGCGATCACCGGCGAGACCACGCTTTGCAGCATGGTGCGCCGCCAGCGCGCCATTTCGAAGCTATAGATTGCCGCCATTGCCGGCAGGTTCATCTCTGGCCCCTCACGAGATCGACAAAAATGTCCTCGAGCGAGCTCTGTGATGTGTCGAGGTCCTTGAATCTGATGCCGGCGCGGGAAAGGTCGGTGAGAAGACCGGTGATCCCCGTGCGCGGGCCTTGCGTGTCGTAGGTGTAGACGAGCTCGCTGCCGCCATTGGCGAGCGTCAGATGATGTCCCTCGAGTTCGGACGGGATGGCGCGCAGGCTGTCATGCAGCTGCAGTCTCATTTGCTTCTTGCCGAGCTTGTGCATCAACTCGACCTTGTCCTCAACGAGGATCAGCTCGCCCTTGTTGATCACGCCGATGCGGTCGGCCATGTCCTCAGCCTCGTGGATGTAATGCGTGGTGAGGATGATGGTGACGCCGGAATCCCTGAGCGAGCGCACGTTCTCCCACATGCCCTTGCGCAGCTCGACATCGACGCCGGCCGTGGGCTCGTCGAGAAAGAGCACGGTTGGCTCGTGCGACAGTGCCTTGGCGATCAAGACCCTGCGTTTCATGCCGCCCGACAGCGTCATCAGTTTGGAATCCCTGCGGTCCCACAACGAGAGGTCCTTCAGCACCTTCTCGATATAGCCGGGGTTCTCCCATTTGCCCCATAGCCCACGGCTGAGGGAGACCGTCGCCCATACGGTCTCGAACATGTCTGCCGTGAGTTCCTGCGGTACCAGCCCGATCATCGCGCGGGCGGCACGGTAGTCTTTAATGATGTCGTGGCCGCCGACCGTGACGCTGCCGCCGGTCAGATTGACAATGCCGCAGATGATATTAATCAGCGTGGTCTTGCCCGCGCCGTTAGGGCCGAGCAGAGCGAAGATCTCGCCTTTGCGAATGTCGAGATTGATGCCCTTCAGGGCCTGAAAGCCCGAGGCGTAGGTCTTCGACACATTTTTGATGGAAAGGATCGGCTGCATCGGCGAATCGAAAGGGTAGCAAGGAGAAGGAGACGGCAAGCTCGGCGGCCCTATCGAAGCTGGCAGTATGGCAACTATGCGGCGCGCTTCGCGATTTCAATCGGGGGCAGCTTCTAGCTTGAAGTAATCGACCACACTCGGCTGGATCACCTTGGCGTGCAGGGTCAAAAGCACCAGTTTGGCATCGAGGCTCGTACCGGGCTCGATCGCAGCCTCGATTCGCCTTTCGATTGCGGAAGCAAGCCTAGCATCGTTGGCATGCGCGAAAGCGTCGCCACCGAGCATGCAGTAAGCGATGATTTCTGCCGAGGCACGGTAGAAGTTTGGCGCCGGTTCGCCGTCCTTGACGTGCTCCCTCAGCAAGCTGACGGCGGTGAGCTTGACGGCCTCAGGCACAAGATTGGGGTGCAGATCGACCGAGCGAAGTGCTTTGTCGAACTTGCGCAGCTCGAGCGACCGTCCGAACAGGCCAAACAGGCCAAGCGAAAGTCCAGGCCGCGTCATAAATGTTTTAGTTCAGCTTTGCTGCGCCAGCTCGCTGTCAGCCCTGCTTTTCTGCCAACGTAAGCTTGAGAATTTCGCCGTTGTCCTCGTCGGTAAGGGCGTAGACCGCGCCGTCAGGTCCTTGCACCACATCGCGGACGCGGGTGCCCATGGGGATGCGCTGCTCGTCCGTCACCTTCTCGCCGTCGAGGGTCAGTCTCACGATCGCCTTGGACGACAATCCTGCAAGGAGGAGATTACCCTTCCAGCCGGGAATGGCGTCGGCCGTGTAGAACGTAATGCCCGACGGTGAGATCACCGGTTTCCAATGATAGATCGCATCGGCGAACTCTGGATGCGTCGGCGGCTCAGGGATCGGGCGGCCATCATAGTGCATGCCCCAGCTCACCACCGGCCAGCCGTAGTTGCGGCCTGCCTCGATGATGTTTAGTTCGTCGCCTCCCCTTGGGCCAAACTCGGACTCCCATAGCTTTCCGGTCTTTGGGTTGATAGCGGCGCCTTGCGCGTTACGGTGGCCATAAGACCAGATCTCGGGCATTGCGTGCTCCTTCTCGACGAAGGGATTGTCGCCAGGGATAGTCCCGTCGGGATTGATGCGCACGATCTTGCCCAAGTGGTTGCTGAGGTCTTGCGCGGTCTCGAACGTAAACCGCTCGCCGAGGGTGATGAACAGCTTCCCGTCGGGCGCGAACACAAGCCGCGACCCGAAATGATTCCCGCCGGAGACCTTTGGAAGTTGCCTGAAGATCACCTCGACATTATCGATACTGCCGTCACCGAGCTTGCCACGGGCAACGGCGGTTCCGGCGTTGTCTTCACCAGGCTCCGAATAGGAGAAATAGACCAACCCGTTGTCGGCGAAATGGGGATCGAGCGCCACGTCGAGCAGCCCGCCTTGGCCTTGCGCGAAGACCTCTGGCACGCCCTTGAGCGGCTCGGACTTTGAGCCATCCTTGCTCACGATGCGAAGGCGCCCTGGCCGCTCGGTCACGAGCATGCGCCCATCAGGAAGAAATGCCAGCCCCCAGGGATGCTCAAGCCCGTCGGCAACGGTCTCGACCTTGATCGAGCCCTCCTTCGTGTCGACTACGCTCTCTGCAGCGCGGGAAGGTTGCGACATCATCGTCAATGTCGCGCTTGCCCATAGGAGCGCAGCGCAGAGCAAGCCCCCAACCGCCAGACTGGATCGAATTGCCATGCTCTTGTTGCGCAATAGAGACCTCCAGACCGCGTTAGCCTTGGGCGCGACCGGCTTTGACGCGCAAGCCCGGGGCCGGACGCTCGAGCACCACCTCGCGGCGGAAACGGTAGAGCCTCGCAGGACGCCCGCCAGTCTCAGTCGAAACATTGCCAGTGGCCTCGACGAGTCCACCCTTTTCGACCAGCCGCCTGAAATTCTGCTTGTGCAGCAGCGTGCCTGAAATGGCCTCGACGGTCTTTTGCAGGTCGTAGAGCGTGAATTCCGGCGGAAGCAGTTCGAACACAACAGGGCGGTATTTCAGCTTGCCGCGCAGCCTGCCCATGGCGGTGGCGAGAATCCGGCGGTGATCGAAGGCCATCGCACGCCCCAGCTCTGGCGACTCGGACCATTGTGCCGCAGCGGGGCGGCCGTCCCGCTTGGCTTCGGCTACGAGCCCTGCCTCGTAAAGAAGCTCGTAGCGCTCAAGCACCTTCTCCTCGTCCCACTCCGCGCCCACGCCGAACCCGATCTTGAGCCGCTCGGCGCGCCGTAACGCACGGACAGGCTCATCGGGAAGCGGCGGACGCTCGGCCCATGACTTCAGCCGGGGAATGATGTCCTCGGTGAGGATGTCAGGCTTTCCTTTGCGCCAGTCCTCCCAGGGGAAATAGGCGTACCAGGGCGACCAGTGGGAGCCCATCAGCTCTTCGGCGCCGCGAGTGAGCGCGAGGTAGCCCACCGACAATGTGTGCTGCCCGCCTGGCTCTGCGTGGCGGCCTCTGTCGCCGAAGGTATAGAGCTGCTCGACATAGCCGAGCTCGAGCCCGGTCTGACGCTTGACCCATTCGCGGAGGCCGATCTCGAGCGTACGGTGGGCGCGCGGCGCAAACGGGCCGAAGGGAAGCGCATCCCATGCGCCAGACCCCGCCGTGCCCGGCCGCACTACAAGGATGTGAGGCTGCTGCTCGCGCACCGTGACGATGGCGGCATTCAGCCCAAGCTCGATCTGAGGGTCGTTGCTCGAGGATTCCTCGGCGGGGGCCTTGCGCCTCGGCTCAGCCATAGCGGTTTCTAGGCGGCAAGGCGCGCCGGCAGGGCAAATACCTCGGCCTCCTCCGCCACCTTGCCACGGCCGATGTCCTCCACCGCGGTCATCATGCGGCCATTGCGGGACAGGGCCTCGTCGGCAAGCGCAACGAGAAGGCGGTTAGGATAGGCGGTCGGCGAGGCGCGGCGAAGCGTTCGCGCCACCTCTAGCTCAGAGGCACCAGGGTTCAGCGCGCAAAGGGTGATGAACGCCGCGGCAGTGGAGCGGCTGATTCCTGCCCAGCAATGGATCAGAAGCGGCGCCTTGCGGTCCCAGGCGAGGGCGAAGCTGATGAGGTCCGATACGTGGCTCTCGCGCGGGAGCACGAGGCCAGGCTGCGGCTCGCAGATGTCATTCATGGCAAGGCGCAGATGCCGCTCGGGCCCGATGCTCGCCGGGGTGTCGATGAACGTCTCGTCGTTGATCAGGGTTACGAGATGGCTCACGCAGGCGTCGGCGATGGTGGTCTGGACCAGGCTGAGCGGCGCGACATAGATCGTCTCTGGCGACATAGCGGGCTCAATCTTAGTCGGTTGTCTCGTTAGAACTAGGGCGTCCATCTCGCTTTGCCTTGCGAATCACTTTCTGCTCGGTTCCCAATCATCTGGCAAGCTCGTTGAAATGTTTTATGAACCGCGCCTCTCCCTCTGCCGCAGGAAACGGGCTCAAATGCGACAGTGTCTTGACGAGCGCGGGACTGAGGCCGCGCGGCTGGCCAAAAAAGCGCCTCGCCTCGTCGCGCGCAAACCCGGCGAGACAAGTTGCCTCATAGAAGGCTGAGGTCCGATCGGCCCGCTTGATGAGCTTGGTGACCTCGGCCGGAAGCTCGACTGGAAGACCGAAACGGAGGTGGATGGCAGCAAGGAGCTTAGCCTCGAAGGCCCTGTAGTCGAGCGACAGCGCCGCCTTGAACGGGCTGATGAGGTCGCCGATGACGTATTCCGGCGCGTCATGGATTAGGGCAGCGAGCCTGAACCGCGGGTCGAGCTTGGGCTCAAGCTCCGAGACGATCGTCTCGACGAGGAGGCTATGCTGGGCCACCGAGAAAGCGTGCTCGCCGTCGGTCTGCCCATTCCAACGGGCGACGCGAGCAAGCCCGTGGGCGATGTCCTCGATCTCGATGTCGAGCGGCGAGGGGTTGAGCAGGTCGAGCCTTCGCCCGCTCAGCATGCGCTGCCACGCGCGCGATCCGGCGTTTGCCGGAACTTTATGCATCATTTCGGCGGTGCCCATCGTCAAATCACGTCTCAACGGTGCAATAGTGATGCCATCAATAATTGCACGACCGCCTCAAGAAGAAATGGACGAGGGCCCCTCATGGTGCCATTCATTGCAGTGGTTTATCAGAGTACAGCTTAATCGAGTCCGTCAGGTGGAGACCCGATATGGCAAAGCTACCAAGATATTCGTTGGCACATGACGTCAAGAGAAAGCGCTGGGTGCTCAAACATGAAGGCACCGGCCAAGCTGTCAAGAGTTTCGGAACCAAAGCCGCGGCGACCAAAGGCGGGGTGCTAGAGAAGGCCGTTGGCGGAAAAGGCTCCGTTCGCATCAGAAAACGTAACGGCAAGATCCAAGAAGAGCGAACCTATCCGCGCAGCGCAGACCCCCGCGGCTCTAAGGGTTAGATGGCGTTCGGCCGAGCCTTACGCAAGCCGCGTGACGAGGGCAGGTTATAAGGTGATCGTTCACCATGCCGGTCGCCTGCATGAAGGCGTAGACGATCGTCGGACCGCAAAATTTGAAACCGCGCGACTTGAGCTCTTTGGAGATTAAGCGTGACAGCTCCGTCTCGGCGGGAATTTCGGCGATTGACTTGTAGCGATTGACGATCGGCTTGCCGCCGACGAAATCCCAGAGTAGGGCGCTGAAACCTGGGCCGCTCTCCTCGATTTTGAGCCAAGCGCGCGCCGAATCGATCGCGCCCTCGATCTTCAAGCGATTGCGCACGATGCCCTCGTCTTTCATCAGGGCCTCGACTTTCCTTTTGGTGTAACGCGCGACCTTCTCGGGCGCGAAGCCGTGGAACGCGGCGCGGAAGGTCTCGCGCTTGCGCAAGATTGTGATCCACGAGAGGCCGGCCTGAAAGCCGTCGAGAACGAACTTCTCGTAAAGCGCGCGGTCATCCCGCTCCGGCACACCCCATTCCTCGTCGTGATAGGCAATGTAAAGGGGATCGACGCCCGGCCAAGGGCAGCGTTTTGGGTTGGCCTTGCTCATGCCGAAAGCGCCGCGGCCGGGACCGAGAATTTCGCGAAGGAGGGTTGGCGGAGCCCGAGCTTCACGCCAGCGGCCGTGAGCGGGATGCCGCGGGCGAGCGCCTCCTCGGCGCGGTCGAGCCGCACAAGCGCGAGCCCTGATGCGCCGCTGACCGAGCCGATGGTTCCGATCGGCATGTTTCCGACCTCGATGTTTGAGCCTGGAGAGGGAAGGGGTCCTTCGCCCTCGACCGGCACCACGCGCCTCCTGGCCGTGCCCCTATGTTCCATGCGCGAAACGACCTCCTGACCGACATAGCAGCCTTTGGCGAAATCGACGCCGCCAAGCTGATCGAATAGTGCTTCGTGAGGAAAGGCCTCACCGAAGGCAAAGTCGAGCCCGCCTTCCGGCACCCCTAGCCTTATCCGCAGGAGGTCGTAATCTCCTTCTGAAGCCTGCGCGTAACCGAGCTCGGCGACATCGCCGCCGGCCGCCAGAATGATACGGAACCCGATTTCGGCTAGCCGCGGGTCGGCATAAGCGACAGCACCTTCTGGAAGGCGAGGCGTCCCATCCCAAGCAGCCGCTATGGCAAGGGACGGCTCCTCGGCGATCTCGACCTCCGCCCTCAACCGATAGAAACTGAGCCGCTGCGCGAGCTCGCCAGCCTTGACCTTGGCAACGTCGAGGAGATAACCGCCCTCGACCGCAACGACGAAGAAGTCGAACAGAATCTTGCCCTGTGGACTGAGCAGCCCGGCATGTATGGCACAGTTGCCATGCGCCTTGCCGACATCGTTGGTGATCAGCCCTTGCAGATATTTGCGCGCGTCGGCGCTTGCGACGCGGATGACGCCGCGGCGCTGAAGAAGAGCCGCATGGCAATGGCTCATATCCCGCCCTTCTGCTACCAAGGCCTCCGACATTTATGGGAGCGGGCTGAACCCCGCAAGGGAAGCAGAGCTCAAGCCTTGGCTGAAACCTTCGATCTCGTGCTCAAGGGCGGGACCGTCGTCAACCACGCCGGCGAAGGCCTCGCCGATCTCGGCGTGAGGGACGGCCGCATCGCTGCGATCGGCGACATTGGCGAAGGCGTAGCGGGGAAGACCGTCAATGCGACGGGCCTGCACATCCTACCAGGCGTCATCGACACGCAGGTGCATTTCCGCGAGCCGGGGCTGACGCATAAGGAGGATCTGGAGTCGGGCAGCCGGTCCGCGGTGTTGGGCGGCGTGACTGCCGTGTTCGAGATGCCGAACACCAAGCCAGCGACGACGAGCGCACAGGCCCTGGCAGATAAAATCGCGCGCGCCACCGGCCGCATGCTCTGCGACTTTGCTTTTTTCGTCGGCGCCACGCGCGACAATGTCGATGAGCTGCTGGAGCTGGAGGTTCTGCCCGGTGCCGCCGGCATCAAAGTGTTTATGGGTTCTTCTACTGGCGACCTGCTCGTCGACGACGAAGAGGCGCTGGCGCGTATCCTCGCTAAGATCAGGCGGCGCGCCTCGTTTCACGCCGAGGATGAGGCGAGGCTCAAGGCGCGAAGCTCTCTACAACGCGAGGGCGATCCTTCGAGCCATAGCGAGTGGCGCGACACCGAAGCGGCGCTCGCCGCGACAGAGCGGCTGCTGCGGCTTGCCTCAGCCGCGGGAAAGCGCGTGCATGTGCTGCATGTCTCGACCAAGGAGGAGATGGCTTTGCTCGCGCGGCATAAGGACATCGCGAGCGTCGAGGTCACGCCGCAGCACCTGACGCTAGAAGCGAACGGCGCCTACCAAGGCCTTGGCAGCAAAGCGCAGATGAACCCTCCGCTCAGGAATGCCACGCATCAGGAGGGGCTGTGGTGGGGGCTCACCCATGGTGTGGTCGATGTGCTCGGCTCCGATCACGCGCCGCATACGCTAGAAGAAAAGGCCAAGAGCTACCCCGCGACCCCGTCAGGTATGCCTGGCGTGCAAACGCTCGTCCCCATCATGCTGGATCATGTCAATGCCGGACGCTTGAGCCTTGCCCGCTTCGTCGATCTTACCAGCGCGGGCCCTCAGCGTATCTTCGGCATCGCCGGAAAGGGACGCACCGCAGTCGGCTACGACGCGGACTTAACCGTAGTCGATCTCAAGGCACAGCGCGTCGTCGAAGATGAGTGGATCGGCAGCAAATGCGGCTGGACGCCTTTTGCCGGGCGCAAGGTGAAGGGCTGGCCGGTTGGCACTGTCGTGCGCGGCCGGCTCGCCATGTGGGAGGGTGAGCTTGGCAAGGCAGGAGGCGAGCCGGTCCGGTTCGGCGAAGCACTGCCCAAGGTTACTGCATGAAATACTGCCACACGCCGGTGGGGGAGATGCCGAGCCGGTAATAGCTGTATTTGCCGGCCTTCTTCATCTGGAGCGCGGCCTCAGGCGACAAGATGCGGTAAAGCTCGACCTCCTGGGCCGGAGTGAGCTTGCCAAGATCGGTCTCGGCGAAATAGGGCCATACATAGATCTCGTTCTTGCCTTCGCCGACGCGGGCGAAGCCCGAGGTCATGACGTTGAGCATGGCGGCAAGCACGTCGCGGCCCGTTCCGTCGGCCGAAGCCTTCTTCCAAAAGGCGATCGGGTCGTCGACATAGCCCGTGGTGACCATGGGCTTAAGCTCGCTCGATTCGAACACCGGCCGCATCTTCTCGATCTCGCCCGACTGAGCGGCATCGGCGATCTGTTGCAGCATGCGCTTCACAGGATCGGGCAGTGCATTGAAATCGTAGAGCACCTCGGGTGTGTCGCCCGACGGAGCAGCTGGCGTCGCGCCAGTCTCGGCGACATCGCCAGCGGGCGCGGGAGCGGTGCTCGGAGCGGCTCCGGCTTGAACCGCTTCGTACTGCTGAGGCTCTTCGCGGCCGCCATAGACAAGGACCACAGCGCCAGCTACCAATGCGCCGAGGGCAATCATGACGAGGCTTTTTCGATTCATGCATCACTCCATGAATGCTCGGTCAATCTCGCAGATCGGCGAACAGGCGCAAGTCCACGCGGCGCCAGTACTCGCGCGGAACGCCGTTGCTTTGCCCGTTTCCCCTATGAGCCGATAGGCGCCAGGCCTTGCACCTAGGCGCGCATATCGTGCTGTCCGGCATCCAGCTCGTGCTTGCCGGCATCGCCATCGGCGTGCTGATGGCGGCGCCCATCGGACCGGTGAATGTCCTCGTCATTCAGAGGGCGGTTGCCCGCGGCTTCTGGGGCGGGCTTGCCGCGGGCATCGGCGCCGTGCTCGCCGACGGCTTGCTCGCGGCGATTGCCGCATTCAGCATCAGGGCGATCTCCGACGTGATGGCCGCCAACGCCGACGCGATCCAGCTCATTGGCGGCTTGCTCCTGATCGTATTCGGTCTCGGCCTGCTGTTTAAACCGCCGCAGCTCACCATTCCGCTGGGGCAGAAGTCGCACATCCTGGAGCATACCGGCATCATCCCGCAGACCTTCTTCCTCGCCATCACCAATCCAGGCGCCATTCTCGGCATGGCGACGATGATCGGCGGCCTTGGCTCTCTCATCGGCGGCCTCAACACCTATCTCGAGGCGCTGCTGCTCGTGGTCTCGGTGATGGGCGGGAGTCTACTGTGGTGGCTCGGCCTGTCCGAGCTGATCGCCACCATCAGGCACAGGCTCACCGAAGGACGCCTGAAGCTCATCAACAGCATCGCCGGATCGGTGCTGATGGGCTTTGGGCTCGTGCTGCTGCTCGACGGATTGCTGCGTTATTTCCAGTGATCGCGACTATTGCGGGGTGCGCCTCAGCGTGAACTCGCCATGGTGGATGCGGCGTGAGAGACCGGTGGTCATCTTGGCCACGGCGTCCTCGCCGTAGACGGCGATGAGGTCTGACAGCGCAGCAAACAGCGCGGCATTGGCGAGCATCTCCGGCTCTATGCCGTCGTGCAACGCCTCTTCCCAAGCGTCGAGGATGTACCTGAGCGCCGCATGTTTCTCGGCGGTATTCGCCGAGCCGCGCAAGTTTCGTTTTGCCGACTGCAAGTCTAACGGCCCCCTTCAGGCTGACGAGACCTGTCACAATTGCATGGCTCGCCTGCCCGAAGGAGGACAGAGTGAACTAAAGGTTAATCTTACCTTGGGCCTAGAAGCCCTGGTCGGCGGGCTCGGGCGCTCCTTGCGGGGCTTCAGCCGGTTGAGGCGCCGCTACCTCGGCCTTGTGGTGCTTGTGGTGGCGCCCATTGGTCTCGGTGGCCTGGGCCTCTGTCCCGGCGGCTGGTTGAGTCGTGGTGGCGGCATTTGAGTTGGCCGCGGGCGTGCCTCCCGAGTTCGCGCCGGCAGCATTGTTACCCACCGCGCTAGCCGGAGCGTTTTCCTTATTTGCTTCGGGTTTTGCTTCGGATGCAGTGCCTTCCTTGCCGGGCTCAGGAGGCGGATTGCCCTGCTTGTTGGCGTCGGGCGCAGCCCCTGCGGGCTTGGTGTCGCTGGAATTCTTGTTGGCGAATGTCGAGCCTTGGGCAAGCGAGGCCGCGATCTGTGCTCCCTCGGTGCTGAACCGCGCCGTGGCAAGCGTGGCCGACTGCGTGCAGGTGCGGTAGGTGCGGCGGTAGCCTCGGTAGCCGTCGTTGAAGCTGTTCACGAGCTTGGCGCGGCGAACGGCGGTCGAGCCCTCGTTCTTCAGAATCTCCTTCATCTGGTCGCGCCAGAGCTGTCCCTCCTGAGCTCCGCACAGCTCGCGCAGATAGTGGATTGCGCCAAGGATCTCGGCGAGCCGCATCAGCTTGCCGTCATAGGGGCGATCGTCAGGGGGAGGCGGGGCTGTGCTCTCCCGCGGCACGATGGGAGGCAGGTCGTCGCCCGGCGGCTTGGGCCTGACGGGCCTCGGCCTCGGCGCTGGCTCCGAGTTGAACCAGTTGAAGAACTGGGCCTCGGCAACGGGGGCAAAGGCCATTGAGGCCGCGGCAAGCAAAGAAATGCCGAGGCAAAACCGCAAAAAGCGCCTTAAAGGCTGTCCCATAGGCGCCTGGGTAACGCCAATTTTTGTTGAAATCTAGCCGTCGGGCATGCTTGCCCGGTGCGCCGCGACCCAGATTAGGTCAGCCGTGCCGGGCGTCATGGGAAGCGCCTCGACGTTGTCGAGATGCACCCACTCGGCAGCCTCGGCGTCGCCGCCGGCCTCGAGGCGGCCACCTGTCGGCCGGCCGTAAAACACTGTCAGCCGGTAGGTTATGCTGTCGCCGCCTTCGTCTGGCACGATCTTGAAAGTGTCCACCACGCCTTCGATCTCGGCCTCGATCCCTGTCTCTTCCTTGAGTTCGCGGCGCACGGCGTCTTGCGCCGTCTCGTTGGCCTCGGTCTTTCCTCCGGGCAAGCTCCACAGTCTGGCATAGGGAGGGCGTGCACGCCTTACGAGCAGCACGCGACGATCCTTGATCACGGCGATGCTCGCGCCGTCGTACAGCCTTGCCAGGTCTTTCTGTTGGGGGAGGCGCTCGGTCATGGAAGCGGGTGAAGCTTGGTCCGACCCGCTTCGCGGAGTCAATCAGCGGATGCCGAACAGGGTGCCAATTCGACGAAGAGCATTGCGCGGTTGGCTATTGGCGATGGCATCCGCTTCGTCGATCAGGACGCGCAGGCGCCGCGCGGCATTGGCACAAGTCTTGTCCAGCTCACGCGAATTCTTATCTGGGTCGTTGAGCTCGGCGGCAATCTCGGCGACGAGGGCCAGTGCCTTGCCGTGGAAGCGGGCGACCGCCTCGTCGAACAGCGCGCGGCCGCTAGTGGGAGCCTTGCGATAGGCGGCTATGGCGAGGGCTTTGTCGCGGAAGTTCGAATTCGCGAAATGCTCTTCATAGCTGACCAGCCGCCAGGAGAGCAGATCATCGGCTGAGCCTTGCGGCTCCGAGGAAGCCGCCTCGAGCAGCGTCACGAGCTTGCGAAAGTGATTGAGATAGTCGCTCGCGATCAGCGTAGTTTCGTTGATGTCGGTGCCTGAAACATGGGACCTGAAATGGTTGACCATGGCCGAGCGAAATGGCGCGGCGATCTTGTCGCGATTCGCATCTTCACCGATTTCAGCAGGCTGCACGTCGCGCTTCTCCTGAGCAAACATCGCCGCATCCTTGACGCCAGAGATTGGGTTAGAGTGTTGGTCGACTATGGTTGCCAAAAAGTTACCGGCCTGACTTGCCATGTGCTCGCGCTGTAACCTGACCTCGCCGCCAGAAGCTGTGCGCGCCTATTTCGGTCATCCCGACACGCCAAATTTCCCCGCGAGCTACAACATCGCCCCGACACAGCCAATCGCGGTGGTGGCCCGCGATCGCGAAGGGGTGCGCCGCTTCAGGCTGATGCGCTGGGGCCTGCTGCCTTCCTTCGTCAAAGATCCGAGATTTTCCGACCCTGATCAATGCCCGCTCGGAGGAGGTTCTGGTGAAGGCCTCGTTCCGCAACGCCATGCGCTGGCGGCGCTGCCTCGTGCCGGCGGATGGCTTCTATGAATGGACAGGAGAGAAGGGCAAACGGCGTCCGTTCCTGCTTCGCCCGCG
>DATFVO010000105.1:0-16168 GCA_035260265.1 Methyloceanibacter sp. | reverse complement strand
TTCAGCTTATCCCCGTTCAGTCGCGTAACCGCCGAAGTTGGGGCGATTCCTGGCCACCATCAATATCGATGTAGCGACTTGTTACCATACCACTAAGGGCTGTGGGCCTTGCTGGGGACGTTGTGTGGAAAGGCTGTTGGCCAATTGCAATCTACGGGCCTCTTTCCAGCTTCTTGATCGGTTTCAAAATCATCGTTGAAGCTCTGTTTACAAACAAACCAGTAGCGCGTGGCGGCGAGGGAAAAGCCGATAGAGCGGATCGGTTGCGTTATCGCGCGCTTGGCCGCTCGTCATCACCGTGGTCGGACAACCGGCGGCCTAGGTCATGCGGGCGATGCTTGCCGCCACCGGAGCGGGCCGCATCCACACTTATGAGAGCCCGACGGGAGCCATCGGCACGATGGCGACGGCCACTCCCGACCCTCGTCATTGCCGCGCACGTAATGCAACCCGGTCCGGCGTTGGCTGGCGTCGAGATCGAAGATGATGGGTTGCGGCTGTTGAAGAACCGGCGAGGCCGGTGATCTGCAACCTTTGTTGCAACCTTTTGGAGTTTAGCCTAGCCAACCTCTGGGGGTAATATCTTGAAAATGGTCGCATTTTTTGGGAAATCCGAACTTCCTCCTCCTTGTGGTTGGGTCAAGGGGGCCCAAGAGTCAGACTGGGCAGGCGGCGTCTCGGCCGGAGCGCTCTGCTCGATGACGGGCGGGAGAATCTCAAGCTCCGGTTTTGACATCAGGCGCTCATAGAGGAAAGCGGCGCTGATCGCGAGCAGGATGGCCGCCGCGACAATAAGCAGCGAACGCTTCTCGATCGGCCGCCGCTCAGCGCTGGTCGAAGCGTTGTTGATCGCTGCCGTGACCGAACCTGTGCGCGCCAGGCTCACTTTCTCTTCTTCCTTGCGCGCAGCAGCGTGCGCCGCGCGGCGCGCCGCTTCGATGAGTTCGGCTGGCGTCTCAAAAGTCTCGCCTTGCCCGCGGTCAAAGACCGGATTGTTCGCCATTGGGGTGTCGAGGTCGAAGGAGTCATCCGCAGGCCTCAGCTGCTTGAGGCGCTCGAAGTGTGGCGTTGCCTTGGCTCTTTCCATGGCCGGAGCCGCGCTGAGCTTGGTGCGCAAGGTCTTGGGCTTGGCCGGCGCCTTGGCACCGGCGCTGTCGCGCGCGAGACCCTTATCGGTGCGGAACTCGGCGAGCGGGTGGTGTCCCACCTTGTCGATCTCCCACTGTGGCTTTTCGGCTTCGCTATGCGCCGGCTCGGCCATCACGGGGCGGGACCTACGCGGCTGCGCGGGCTGGGACGCGCTCCTCTCCACCTGCAGGGCGAGCTGCTTCAGCGACTCCTGCACGGCGATGATCGAGTCGGCCAGGCGCTCGTCGTTTGCGCGCGTCCGGTCGTTCATGGCCATCAGGTCGCGATGCATGGCGTCGAGACGCTCGGCTGTGCTCTGTTTCGCTTCGGCCACGGCGAGGCGGGCGGCTTCACCTGCCACCCTGCCTATGACCTCTTCGGCGTCGCTCGGCGAAGCGTCGACGCGCGCGATCAGGCTGTGCAGCTCGCTTTCGATCGAGCTGATGCGCGCAAGCTGCTCCTCGGCGCGGGCAAGCTTATGGGCGAGGTCGGAAATTTGCACCTCCAGCGGCTCGAAGCTGGGGAACCTGGGCGTGCGCAGGAGGGCCTGATTGATCTGATTTCCGATCTCATCGAGCCGTGCATTCAGGGCTTCGAGCACGGCCGTCGACATGGTGGTTTCGATCGAGCGCTCCAGCCGATGCGCCCCGTCGATGAGGCGCTTGTCGAGATCGCGGTCTTCGCTCGTGGAGCTGAATTTCCCGGTCGACGACTCTGGCGGCGGTGAATAGGGAGGTTCGGGGACCCAGTAGCTGAAGGGCGGCTCGGTCCCGACGGGAGTCTCGAGCAAAGGCCGCGACGCATATGGCGAGGTGCCGAGGTCTTCTGGCGCGCTTCCGCTGAAGCCGCTGGCCCCTGTGCTATAGTCCATGCCGCCCGACAACGCCTTGCCGAGGCGCTCGAAATCGTCGAGCGGGCTTGAGGCTTCCTGCTCGAGCCGCCGTGCAAGCTTGCTGACCTGATCATGCAGTCGATCGAGTGTTGCTCTATCGTCGCTCGCGCTGGCGACGCTCGCACGCGCAGCCTCGGTGGTGTGCGAGAGTCGGTCCAGCCTTGCGTGCAGATCGTCGAGGGCTCTGCCGTAGCGGCGCTCGTTATCCTCGATCCGTTCGATCAGCCTGCACAACAGGCTCTCGACCGAGTGCTGTTCCATGGGGCGTTGCGCATGGGGCACACCGCTGGGCCTTGCGGGCCCGCGCCGTTGCCAACTAGCTTCCGAAACCATCCCGTTCCCCATGGCGCGACGCCGCCACCTCGCGTCTGGTCGAGGGGACCGGTCCCGTGAAGACGCGCGACGCGCGGTCGAAACGAGCGTGGCAAGTCAGGGTAAATTTTGGGTTAAGCGCCGCCCTATCGCGGGACAGAAGCACCTTGACCACCTGGTGGAAGGGCTCCGCTTGTCATTCCTGGGCTGGGGGACGACGATGGATCAGAGCCTTGGGAAAATCGAGCTTCTAAACCATGACCGAGTGGATCCAGGCCAACCACGAGCTCACCGTGGCGACTCACGGAAAGGGCTTCATCGAAGTCACGCGCGATCTCGCCCGCTGGCTCGATTCAGTCTCGGCCGGGAGCGGCCTCCTCACCGTATTCGTGCGTCACACCTCGGCCTCGCTCACCATTCAGGAAAATGCAGACCCTAACGTTCGGGTCGATCTACTCGACACGCTCGAGCGCTTGGCGCCGGAGGGCCGCGACTACGCCCATCAAGAGGAAGGGCTAGACGATATGCCGGGCCATATCAAGGCTATGCTCACTGCTGTAAGCTTGTCGATTCCGGTCAATGGTGGGCGCATGGTGCTCGGACGCTGGCAAGGCGTATATCTAATCGAACATCGCAGCGTGCCACATCGTCGCAGCTTGGCGCTGAACTTCATCGGCCATTCGGCCAAATCTTAATGGGACTAGCGCGCGAACTCATTGGTCGCCGCCACGAGCTCATGCACGATGCCGGGCTCGGTCATGGCATGCCCAGCGTCGGGCACGATACGGAGTTTCGCCTCGGGCCACGCGCCAGCAAGATCGAAGGCGATCTTGACGGGCGTGACTATATCATAACGGCCATGCACGATGATGCCGGGGATGCCACTCAAGCGGTGAGCGTCGACGAACAGTTGATCGTCGCTCGCGAAGAAACCGCGATTGACGAAGTAGTGGCATTCGATGCGGGCGAAGGCGAGCGCGTAGTGGTCCTCGGAGAAGCGGCGCACCCGCTCTGCATCCGGGAGTAGCGACAAAGTTTTGCCCTCCCATGCGCTCCAGGCGCGCGCCGCTTCGATCTGTACCGCGGGATCAGCATGGGTGAGGCGACGGTGGAAGGCAGCAATCATGTCGCCGCGCTCCTCCGGCGTAATCACGCTTACGTAATCCTCGAACGCGTCGGGAAAGATCCAGCTCGAGCCCTCCTGGTAAAACCATTCAAGCTCCGAGCGGCGAAGCGTGAAGATGCCTCTCAGCACAAGCTCCGTCACTCGGTCCGGGTAGGTCTCGGCATAAGCAAGCGCCAACGTCGAGCCCCACGAGCCGCCGAACACTTGCCATCGCTGCACGCCAAGATGGATGCGCAAGCGTTCCATATCCTCGACGAGGTCCCAGGTCGTGTTTTCTTCGAGCGAAGCGTGCGGGGTCGAGCGTCCGCAGCCACGTTGGTCGAATAAGATAATTCGGTAGATGCGCGGGTCGTGGTAGCGCCGCATGACCGGATTGATGCCGCCCCCCGGTCCGCCGTGGAGCAGGACCACTGGCTTACCAGCGGGCGAACCGCATTCCTCGAAATAGATCTCGTGCAGGTCTGAGACCCTGAGTTTGCCGGTCCGGTACGGGACGATCTCGGGGTAGAGCGTGAGCCGCGTGTGCCTTGGCGTAAGCTGGTGATCCATAGCGTCGCGCTCCGCAAGCTCATGAAGCCGAGGCAGCAGGAACCGCGGGTGCGGTCGGGGCTGCCAATGCTGTTGCCGCTGCGCGCTGCTGTGCGCGATCATAGATCGCCTCGCCATCCGGATTGCGCATCTCCACGCAATAAGTTTCCTCGGCCTTGGACGAGGTCCGCCAATAAAGGCTCGCCGCCACGCCGGCAACGAGGCCGAGGCCTACGCCCGCTAGGCTCGCGACCGGAGTGGTAAGCGCGGTCTGCTCGGCGGCAAAGCCTCCGCCCATTGCGACCCCGAGGACCATGACGGCAAATCCTGTGCCCATCGCTGCGAGCGCTCCCTGGACCGTGCAGCGCGGCCACCAGATGGCGAGTAGTAGCGTAGAGAAAAATGTCGATGCGGCGAAGGCAAGCGCGGACAGGGCCGCGCGGAGCGGATCAACTTCGGCAATCACAAGGAATACAGCGGCAGCAAGTGCCGTCGCAGCGATTGCGGCCCAAGCCGCAACGAGCCGAGGTAACGTCTGGCGCCGGTCGAGCACGCGGTAAAGGTCCTCGGCAAGGCTCGCTCCAAGGGTGAAGAGATGGGAGGTTGCGGCGGCAAGGGCGATCGCGATTCCCGCGGTCGCCATGAGTGCGCTCAGCACGTAAGGAAGCTCGGCCGCTCTTGGAAGGACGAGCGTGATGCCGTCACGCGCGATAAGGAGCTCGCGTGCGCCAATGACTCCGTCGCCATTGGTGTCGCCGGTTTGGATGAGATGCTGCGCGCCGAACTCGCCGAGCCAGGCGGGGAGGTGCGATGCCGGGACAGTAGCGATGTCCTTGAAGAGGATGAGCTTCGCGAAAACTGCTATCGCCGGCGCAGTCATCACGAACAATGCCACGAGCAGCAGGCCCCACGCCGTAGATCGTCGCTGGTCGGAGATCGAACTGGTCACGCCGCTCCGCGTGAGCAGGCTGGGGAGCGCTGCAGTGCCGAGCGCGACGCACAGGAAGAGTGTCGCGAAATCGACTTCGCTCATGGAGCCGAAGGGCTCGAGGAACGGCTTGCCGTTGGCCATGGGTGCCGGTCCCGGCAGGGCCGCTGCAAGCCCATCGGGCTGCACTGGGGTAACTCCCGCCGTGATCTCGGCATCGTGCAACGAAGAGAACATCTCGCCATAGGTAAGCTGCGGCGCCGGGATGTTGGTGAGCACGATCGACACTGTGGTCACCACCACAGCAAGACCGATCGCGCCGACGAGGAACTCTGCGCTCCCGGTCCAGGTGACCGAGCGCAAGCCGCCCAGGATCGCCGTCACGCCGATGAATACCGCAATCGTCACCACGGCAAGCGAGAAGGACACCGGCAGGAACAGCACGGCGATCAGTGCCGCTATCTTCATCTCCGCAGCCAGCAGCAATGCGGTAGGAGGCAACTGCACGACGCTTGCCGTCATGCGGACGATTCGCGAGCGGAAGCGGTGGCCGAGAAACGTCGGCAGCGTGTATGAGCCTGCCTTGCGCAGATAGGGCACGAACAGGACGCCGCCGATGAGCATACCGGCGGTCCAGCCAAGTCCGATCGCAAGCGCGTCGAAGCCGAGAAAGAACACCGTGCCGGTATAGACGAGCACGCCTACGCCACCCACTGCCGTTGCCGCGAGCACGAAGCCATTGAATATGGGCGGTACCCTGCGGCCCGAGCAGAAGAAGTCCTCGACTTCGAGCGTGCGCGAGCCGATGGCGATAAGGAGATAGAGCGCGAGCGGCGCAAGCAGCATGGTCTCGGCCAGTACCGTCCGGCTCGCGCCAAGCTGCTCGAACATGGCGAGCAGCAGGATGAGCGACACGAACGCGCTCGTGACGATGCCGTAATAGGCGCCGAGATGCGGGTTCGCCGTGCGGAGCCGCGACGGGACGCTCATCGCCTATCCGAGCTCCTCGTTTTCGGCGCGCGCCTCGTCGAGCCGGTCTTGTATGCGGATGAACCAGAAGGTCGCCACAACGATGAGGATGAACAGGCCTTGCGCGAGCAGATAGAAACCGAGCGGGAAGTGCAGGAATCCGTATTGGTTCAGCCAAGTCGCGGTGGTGACGGTGAGAAAGACAGCGAGAAGAACCGTCGACAGGATTGCGACCGCGAGAAGCAGGGTCCGCAGCTGATGGCGGTCGCGAGCCGGATGATCGGTCAAGGGAGCCTCTGACGCCACTTCGTTTCCCCCTTGCCTTAGAGGCCTACCAAGGAGTTACCAGTTCATGGCTGTCTTGCAAACTCTGCAAGCACGATTTGCGTTCAGGGTGTCATGGTAGTGAGGTGACTTCCAACGCTATCAAAGGAGGCGGCGATGCTAAAAGAATTCAAGGAATTCGCTCTCAAAGGCAACGTCGTCGACATGGCGGTCGGCATCATCATCGGCGCGGCCTTCTCGACCATCGTAAGGTCGCTGGTCGATGACATCGTCATGCCGCCGCTTGGCGTGATCACGGGCGGCGTCGATTTCTCCAACATGTTCATTTCCTTGAACGGAGAACATTACGGCTCCCTCGTTCAAGCGAGACAAGCCGGTGCCCCTACCATCAATTTTGGGTTGTTCAGCTTTCTGATTGTGGCCTTCGCCCTGTTCATGGTGGTCAAAGGCATGAACCAGCTGAGGCGCAAGCAGGAGGAAGAGCCCGCCACCGAGCCGCCACCTTCACGCGAGGTGGAGCTGCTTCAGGAGATCAGGCATGCGCTCGTCAAAGGCTGCGCTGGCGGCACTGGACCGGCCGAAGCGGCGAAAACCGCACCGTAGACTGAGCAACGATTTTCTGCTTCGGGAGAACTGCTTGGCTGCAGCATTTCGCAGGATGGCAGGAACAGAAAATAATTCTACTGTCTTTGGGATATTGGAACAATTTTCCTTCTTTTCGTGGTTGTTGCCTTCCTGGGAGAATGGATTTTCATTACACTCCCCATATTAGCAGCGGGCCATTTTCGGCGGGCGATCGATGAAGGCCAACGAGGCTTCCACCGATGTTGTGATTATTGGCGTAGGCCCGGTGGGCTTGTTCGCCGTGTTTCAGCTTGGACTTGCGCGGCTCAAAGCGCATGTCATCGACATTCTGGACAAGCCTGGCGGCCAATGCGCAGGGCTTTTCCTGCGTTTCCAGTACACGACCTCGTCGTCGGAGCTGCAACGCCTGCTCAAGGTCGCCTAATCATGTTCGTCACTGTGCGTACGCCCGACGGAGAGACACACCGACTCGAAGCCCTCGATGGCTGGCGGGTCATGGAAGTGATCCGCGACTGGGGCATCCCCATCAAGGCCGAATGCGGCGGTGCCTGCGCCTGCGCGACTTGCCATGTGTGGGTAGCTGAGCATTGGCTCGATAAGCTCGTGCCGCCGTCTGCTGAAGAGCTTGAGATGCTCGACGGCGCCTTCCAGGTCGATGAGCGCTCTCGGCTTTGCTGCCAGATCATCATGACCCCGGAGCTCGACGGGCTCGAGGTCGAGCTTGCGCCTGAGAGCCTCGCCGATGCGCCGCCCGAGTGGATGGCGGTTGGAGGATAGCGAGATGCGGACCTTCCCCATCCTGGTGAGCTTCGACGGCAAGCCGCCTCTTGTAGTCGGCGGCGGGGGGCTTGCCGCGGTCAAGGCTCGGCTGCTGTTGAAGCGCGCCGCGAGCGTTGATGTCGCAGCCAGCCAAGTCGTGCCCGAGCTTGCCGCACTCGCAGAGCAGAAGCTCGTCGCGCTTCTTCCGGAACTGCCAGGCATTGATCAATTGCGTGGCCGGCCTCTCGTTATCGCCGCCACCGAGGACGATGAGGAGGACACGCGCGTCTCGGCCATTGCCCGCGCGCTCGGCGTCCCCGTCAATGTCCCAGATCGCCCCGAGCTTTGCACCTTCGCACTTCCGGCCATCGTCGACCGCGGCGAGGTGACGGTTGCGATCGGCACCTCCGGCGCCGCGCCGGTTCTTGCTCAGCGCTTGCGCGCTTGGCTCGAGCAGGAGCTTCATCCAAGGCTCGACGCACTTGCCAAGCTTGCTGCGGAGTTCCGCGGGCCGGTCGCCGACAGGCTGCCGTCGGGTCCGCCGCGCCGGAAATTCTGGGAGGCCGTGTTCGAAGGCGCTGCCGCAGAGGCTATGCTCGAAGGCGACGAGGACAAGGCGCGCGCGCTGATCGCTGACGCGATCGACGAGGCGGCTGGTGAGCCTCACGCGCGGGGCCGCGTGCTCCTCGTCGGCGCTGGGCCGGGCGACCCCGAGCTTCTCACCATGAAGGCAGTGCGCGCGCTGAAAGCGGCCGATGTGATTCTCTATGACCGCCTGGTCGGCGAGGGCGTGCTCGATCACGCGCGCCGCGAGGCCGAGATGATCCCTGTAGGAAAAGCTAAAGGGGCGCACAGCGTGCCCCAGGAGGAGATCAACGCCCTTCTTGTCGAACGGGCGCGCGCCGGACAGACCGTGGTGCGGCTCAAAGGTGGGGATCCTTTCATCTTCGGCAGAGGCGGCGAGGAGCTCGATGCGCTGCGCGCAGCCGGCATCGCCATTGAGATCGTGCCCGGAGTCACTGCCGGTATTGCCGCCGCGGCGAGCCTGCAAATCCCGCTCACCCACCGCGACGTGTCCCACACCGTGACCTTCCTGTCGGGCCACGAGGCCGGCGGCGAGGAGCCCTCCTTCGAGCATCTCGATCTTGCTGCGCTCTCAGGCGGCAAGAACACGCTGCTTGTCTATATGGGCGTCAGCACCGCCGGCGCGATCGCCAGGAAGCTTCTCGAAGCGGGCTTCAGTCCATCGCTTCCCGTGATCGCCGTCGAGAATGCAAGCCGTGACGATGAGCGCCGCGTGCTCGCGACCGTGGCCGACCTTGCCACGAACCCCGAGCGCCTCGGCCTCAAGAGCCCTGCCGTCCTCATCTTCGGCGAGGTGGCGGGCCTAGAGGCTCATGGTGTTGTCGAGGACATCCTTGCGCTAGAGGAGGTCAAACGTCTCTATGCCTAGCGTCGTTACAGCCAACCGTCTCACCGACGGCATTGTCGTCTACCTCGCAACCGACGGCAGCTGGACCGAGGACATTGCGCGCGCGCGCCTCGCGAATACTGAGGAAGAGACCAAGGCTCTTGAGGCAGAGGCCGCCGAAGCCGTTAAGGCACGCAAGGTTGTCGCCGTCTATCCCATGGAGGTCGCCCTCCACGACGGTGCAGTCGACCCACTTTCAGTGCGTGAGCGCATCCGGGCCTCGCACCGCACCACTCTGACCGAGGATTGGTACGATGTACCGCTATGACGAGTTCGACCACGCCTTCGTGCGCGAACGCGTGGAACAGTTTCGCGATCAAGTAGACCGCAGGCTCTCGGGCCAGTTGAACGAGGAGGAGTTCCGCCCGCTCAGGCTTAGGAACGGCCTTTATCTTCAGCTGCACGCCTATATGCTGCGCATCGCCATTCCCTATGGCGTGCTGTCGCCGAGGCAACTTCGCCAGCTCGCCATGATCGGCCGCAAATGGGATCGCGGTTACGGCCATTTCACCACACGTACCAATCTTCAGTATCACTGGATCAAACTCGTCGACGTGCCGGATATCTTGAGTGCGCTCGCGGACGTCGAAATGCATTGCATTCAGACCAGCGGTAATTCGTTCCGCAACGTCACAGCCGATCCGTTCGCTGGCGCCGCCGTCGACGAGCTCGAGGATCCGCGACCCTGGTGCGAGGTAATCCGTCAGTGGTCGACGGTGCATCCGGAATTCAGCTGGCTGCCGCGCAAGTTCAAATTCGCCATCACCGGCGCCGCCGAAGATCGTGCCGCGGTCCTGTTCCACGATATTGGACTGAAGATCGTGAGGGGTCCGAACGGCGAGAATGGCTTCCGAGTATTTGTCGGCGGCGGCATGGGCCGCACGCCCTATGTCGGTCTTGAGATTCGCCCCTTCCTGGAGAAGCGGCACCTGCTCTCGTACATCGAGTCGATCTTGCGCGTGTACAATCTCTATGGGCGGCGCGACAACCTCAACAAGGCGCGCATCAAGATACTCGTCAATCAGCTCGGCATCGACAAATTCCGCGAGGAGGTCGAAGCGGATTGGGCCGTCTCGCCACGCAGGGACACCATCGATTTGCCGGAGTCTGAGCTTCACCGCATCCAGTCCTATTTTGCGCCGCCCGATCTCGTTCCGGATCCGATCGTGGACGATAAGGCGGAGCAGCGGCGGATTACCGATCCGGTGTTCGCCAACTGGCTCAAGAATAATGTCCGACCTCACCGCGTGCCGGGATATTGCATTGCCGTGATCGCTCTGAAGCAGCCGGGCCGCACGCCCGGCGATGCGACCTCCGAGGAGATGGAGCTCGTCGCCGATCTGGCGGAGCGCTACAGCCGCAACGAGCTGCGCGTCAACTACACGCAGAACCTTGTCCTGCCGCACGTCGCCAGGGCTGATCTCGTTACGGTCTATGACGAGCTCGTGAGAGCAGGGCTCGCCGTCGGCAACAACGATCTCTTAAGCGACATGATCTGCTGCCCCGGCCTCGACTACTGCAATCTGGCCAATGCCCGCTCGATTCCGATCGCCAAGGAAATCGCGAAGCGCTTCGAGGACCCGAAGCGCCAAGAGCTGATCGGGCCGCTTCGGCTCAACTTGTCGGGCTGCATCAATGCCTGCGGACATCACCACGCCGGCAATATCGGCATCCTCGGCGTCGATAAGAAAGGAACCGAGCTCTATCAGATCTCGCTCGGCGGCAGTCCCAAGGACGACGCCGCGATCGGCACCATTATCGGCCCAGGCTTCCGCGCCGAAGCGGTACCGCAGGCGATCGACACCATCATCGAGACCTATCTCGCCAATCGCACCGACGGGGAGGATTTTCTCGCCACATGGCGAAGGATCGGGCCTGCGCCCTTCAAGGAGGCGCTTTATGGCGCTGTTTGATCTTCATACCGGGTCCATCGTCGCCAATGTCAGCGAGCCGACAACGGTGCTCGAGCCTACTGCCGACGGCGCCGCGCTTGAGGCTGCCGCAGCAGCAGGGGGAGCGGTCGCTCTTCGCTTTCTCGCCTTCGGCGATGGGCGCGGCTACTCGCTTGCCGTGTTGTTGCGTGAACGGCACGGCTTCACCGGGGAGATCAGGGCCGTTGGTTATATGATCCCGGACTTGGCGCCCTTCCTATTGCGCTCCGGCTTCGATACCGCTGAGGTCGCTGACGAGGGGACGATCGGGACTTGGAAAGTGGCGCTCACGCGGCTGCGCCATGCCTATCAGCCCGGCTTGCGCAATCCGCAGCCGCTCCGTTGGAATGCCTCGAAGAAAGAGGCCGACGAGCTTAGCAATCGCCTTTCACGAATAAAGAACCTTGCCGACCGCATCAGAGAGATGCGGCGGCGAGTCGAGGGCCGCATCGTCTTCTCGACCAACCTCGGGCTCGAGGATCAGGCAATTCTGCACGCCATCGCCGATTCCGGCGCCGACATCGATGTGTTCACGCTCGACACCGGACGTCTCTTTCCCGAGGTACTCGAGACTGTCGAAATTTCCGAAATCCGCTACGGCATCCGTATCCGTCTGGTCGCGCCAGAGGCGAGGGAGGTCGAGGCGCTGGTCGCCCGCGATGGCGTGTTCGGTTTCAAGAACTCGGTCGAGAACCGCAAAGCTTGCTGCGAGGTTCGCAAAGTGCGGCCTCTGAACCGTGAACTTAAGGGCGCGCAAGGCTGGATAACTGGTATCCGCCGCGAGCATTCCGACGAAAGGGCCGGCGCTCCGCTCGCCGGATGGGACGACAACCGCGCGCTCGTCAAGGTCAATCCGGTCGCCGACTGGTCGACCCAGGACCTCACCGCCTACATCGCCGCCAACAACATACCGGTCAACCCGCTGCACGCGCGTGGCTTCATCTCAATCGGCTGCGCCCCGTGCACCCGCGCCGTGCTGCCTGGCGAGAACCCGCGCGCCGGGCGCTGGTGGTGGGAGCACGAGGAGAAGAAGGAGTGCGGCTTGCATATGAACCCGAACCGGGAAGGCAAGGCCGCATGACCGCGCTCACCTCGCATCTCAAGCTGCTCGAAGCCGAGAGCATCCACATCTTCCGCGAGGCGGCCGCGCAGTTCCGCGCGCCGGTGCTGCTCTATTCCATCGGCAAGGACTCGACGGTGCTGCTGCGTCTAGCGCGCAAGGCCTTCTGGCCGGCCAAGCTGCCATTCCCGCTGCTGCACGTCGACACCACCTGGAAATTCCCCGAGATGATCACCTTCCGCGACAAGACCGCGCGTGACTTCGGCCTCGATTTGATCGTGCACACCAACCACGAAGGTCTCGCCCGCAACATCAATCCGTTCGATCATCCGCCATCCGTCTATACCGACGTGATGAAGACCGTCGCGCTTCGTCAGGCGCTCGATGCCGGTGGTTTCGATGCGGCCTTTGGCGGTGCGCGCCGCGATGAGGAAGCCTCGCGCGCCAAGGAGCGTGTGTTCTCGTTCCGCGCCGCGGGACATCGCTGGGAGCCGCGCCGCCAGCGCCCGGAGATGTGGCAGCTACTGAACGGCCGCCTTAGCAAGGGGGAGACGGTGCGCGTCTTTCCGCTGTCGAATTGGACTGAAGGCGACGTGTGGCGCTACATCATGCTCGAAAAGCTCGACGTGGTCCCCCTTTATTTCGCCGCCGAGCGGCCCGTGGTGTCGCGCAACGGCCAGCTCATCGTCGTTGCCGACGAGCGCATGCGCTTCGAGCTCGGCGAGCGGCCGGTGCCGCGCAAGGTGCGCTTCCGCACGCTCGGCTGCTGGCCGCTCACCGCGGCAATCGAATCCGATGCCAGCGACATCGGCGCCGTCGTGGAGGAAACGCTCGGCGCCAAATATTCGGAGCGGGCAGGGCGCCTCATCGATCATGACCAAGCGGGCGCGATGGAAATGAAAAAGCGTGAGGGCTATTTCTGATGCATCTGGCAGCGCTCAAAGAAGAGATCCCGGTCGAGCCGAGGACGGTCAGAGCCCCGCAAAAAGGGGCGCTGGTCCGGCTCCTCACCTGCGGCTCGGTCGATGACGGCAAGTCGACGCTGATCGGCCGTCTGCTGTGGGACGCAGCGGGCGTGACCGAGGACCAACGCGCGGCGGTCGCACTTGCTTCGCATAGCCGCGCCATCAACGGCGAGAAGATCGACTTCAGCCTTCTGCTCGACGGTCTCCAGGCCGAGCGCGAGCAAGGCATCACAATCGACATCGCCTGGCGTTATTTTGAGACCGAGCGTCGCCGCTTCATCATCATCGATTCCCCAGGGCATGAGCAGTACACGCGCAACATGGCGACCGGCGCCTCGCACGCCGATATCGCCATCCTGCTGGTCGATGCCCGCCATGGCGCCAAACGCCAGACCCGGCGCCATGCCGCGATCTGCGACCTCGTTGGCATCAAGAAAGTCGTGCTCGCCATTAACAAGATGGACGCTGTCGGCTGGTCAGAGACGCGCTATCGGGAGATCGAGCGCGACTTCCGGGCCATGGCCGGAAGCTTCAATTTCGCGCAAGTCATGACCATTCCGGTCGCCGCGCTCACCGGTGACAATGTCGTCTACCGTTCTGCGTCGATGCCTTGGTATGCCGGGCCGACGCTGCTCGACTATCTCGAAGCCGTCGATCCGGTGGCTGAGCCAGTCGACGCGCCGTTCCGCTTTCCGGTCCAGCTCGTGTTGCGCGCTTCCGGCGACTTTCGGGGCTATGCCGGCACGGTGGCCTCCGGCCGCATCAAGGTCGGCGACCGCATCGTCGACGCCCGCAGCGGCCTTGGCGCCACCTTGCGCCGCATCTCCACCATGGACGGCGACCTACCGTCTGCGGGGAAAGGCGACGCCGTCACGCTCGTGCTCGACACCGATCTCGATATTTCCCGGGGTGCGGTCCTGTCCGAGGTTTCGCGCCGGCCCGTCAATGCCGATGTCATTGAAGCTCGGCTTGTTTGGCTCTCCGAGACGCCATTCGATCCCGAGGCCGGCTATCTGCTCCGCACCGCGACCGACCTCACACCTGTCACTAGCATGAGCGTCTCCGCCCTTGTCGATTTCGAGACATTGGCGTCGACGCCCGCGCATGCGTGCCGCATGAATGACATCGCAGACTGCCGCATCCTGCTCGGCCGCGCCACCGCTCTCGACCTCTTCCGCGGTCTTCCCGAAACCGGCAATTTCGTGCTGGTCAACGCCATAGACGGCGCCACCGTCGCTGGCGGCGTCATCACCTGGGCGCAGGCCGGCGCGCCGGCGGTCGGCGATAACGTGCTCGTGCTGAACCGCGCGCTTCTTGCCCGAGGGCTGTGCGCCGATCTCGGCGACAGTCCGGCCGATGAAGCCGAATTCAACCGGCGCGCGCAGGAGGTCGCGCTTCTGCTGCGTTCTGCAGGAGTTCCGGTTCTGGTCGAGCTTTAGCCCGTCTATAATCAAAGCGACCTAACCAAGAAGGCCCCCGACAAGGGGCATGGACTCGCCGCAAGGGGGAGGCTCTCCAGCCATGGGTGACTTGAGCTCGGCAGTTGCCTTGCTGCCGCTCGTCGCGGCTGGCTTCGGCGTCGGGTTTCTCGTGGGCCTGACTGGCGTCGGCGGTGGATCGCTGATGACACCGCTCCTCATCTCGAGTTTCGGAATCAGCCCACAAGTCGCGGTCGGCACCGACCTGCTCTATGCCTCGATCACCAAGACCGCCGGCAGCTGGCGCCATCATCTTTCCAACCATGTCGACTGGCCGATCGTATTCCGGCTCGCGGCGGGGAGCCTTCCTGCCGCTGCGCTGTTGCTTGCGGCAATCGCGTACTTCGCCATCGACACGGCGATGCTCGGGCGCTGGATCAGGATGGGCCTCGTCGTTGCGCTTCCGTTGAGCGCTATTGCCATCGTTGTCTATCCCTTTGTCACGCGCACGGCGCCTCAAGAGGACATTGGAGACGTGCCTCCGCGTACGATTGAGACCGTCCTGTTCGGGGTGGCGCTTGGGCTGCTTGTGACCCTGACCTCCGTCGGCGCCGGGGCCATCGGCGTCACTGTGCTCGCTACGCTCTATCCCATGCTCCCAGCGAAGCGGCTGGTTGGTTCTGACATTACCCATGCGATGCCGCTCACTCTTCTTGCCGGGCTCGGCCATCTCGGCCTTGGCAATGTCGATGCGAGCCTGCTCTTAACGCTGTTGTGCGGGTCGATCCCCGGCATTCTTATCGGCGCGCGGCTTGCCGGAGTCGTGCCGGAGCGGCTGCTCAGGCCAATCCTCGCCGTCACGCTCTGCTACGCGGCCTATGCGCTCTACAAGAAATAAGCTCAAACAAGTAACGTCATGCGTTGGGTCGTCGGAAGCGCAGGCGTCGGCTACTGTTGTGGCAACCTTCCTCCGCACTCCCAAAGGTTCGCCATGCTCTATGCTGTCATTAAGGCTCTTCTGTCCGGCATCGTAATTGCCGCGGCGTCGGAGGTCGCCAAGCGCAGCCCCGCCATCGGCGCGATAATCTTGTCGCTGCCGCTCATATCCATCCTCGCCTTTATCTGGCTGTGGCGAGACACCTCTGATACCGGAGCGATCGCAGCCCTCTCCCAATCCACCTTCTGGTTCGTGCTGCCGACCCTTCCGATGTTCCTGGTCCTGCCGGCGCTGCTGCGGGGCGGGGTTGGCTTCTGGGCGGCACTTGGCTTGTCCTGTGTTTTGACCTTCGTGCTCTACGCGGCGATGGTGTGGACGCTGGGAAAGCTCGGCGGTTCCTTGTGACGGGCGGGAAGTCTGGCCGCTATTGAGCTGGGCCGGGAACCAACCCCGAACAGGCACGCGTTCAATTCGGCGATCGCATCGGGGGATCTCCGCAAAATGGACAGCAATATCCACTTCTTTACGGTGTGGACGCACCGCAGCGCAAAAAGCATCTTTGGCGCCGACTCGCATCCCGTCATCCGCAACGGCGAGCTTCTTTGCTTCCCAAGCGAAGAGCACGCGCAGGCCGAGTGCGACCGGTTGAATGCTGCTTCAGGCGGCTCGCATGTGCATTACAGTGTGAAGCCGGCGCATATTCGGCCCGCTTTGGCGAACGATTTGCATCCGCTTGCTGAGGCGTTTCGCCGGGTCTCTGAGCGGGATCTCGGGAAAACGGATATCAGCGCCGCCAAGTCCTAACATCGTCTTGCAGGGGCGGCGGCGGAGGCGGAACCTCGGTTCCTTCAGCCGGAGGGACGACGATCACATA
>DATFVO010000104.1:0-11826 GCA_035260265.1 Methyloceanibacter sp. | reverse complement strand
TTCCGGCCTTGACGGTTGCGGGTGCTTTTGTCCCGCTAAACTTCCAGGATAGAGCCATGAGATCGGCGCTTCCTTCGCCGCGCGGCTATTTCGCCATCGGCGTCGAAGGCATCTCAAAGCCTGTGAATCTCGGCAATCTCTTGCGCTCGGCGCATGCGTTCGGGGCGAGCTTCGTCTTCACCATCGCCGCCGACCCCCGTGCCTTGGAGATGCGGTCGGACACCTCAAGGTCGGAGAGCCATGTGCCGCTTTACCATTGGCGAAGCCTCGACGAGCTCGCCCTGCCCAGAGGCTGCAGCCTGGTTGGTGTCGAGATCCTCGACGAGGCCGCCGATCTTCCGAGCTTTCCGCATCCCTTGCAGGCTGCCTATGTGCTTGGACCCGAACGGGGAGCGCTCACGCCCGAGCTTGCCGCCAGGTGCCAGCATCTCGTGCGTATTCCATCGGCCTTTTCCCTCAATGTTGCGACCGCCGGCGCTATCGTCATGTATGACCGCCTACGCTCTCTCGGACGCTTCGGTTCCCGTCCCGTGGCCGCAGGAGCCGAGGCCGAACCCCCGCGCCCTCACGTGCAGGGAGGCCCAAAGCGCGTGCGCCGGGATTGACCGCCCCTTCTCGCCAAAGGAAAATTGAAGCTGTATGCTTTGGTCCTGCTCAGGAATCGGGGACGGGGAGATGCGCCGGGCCATTCAAGCTGCTTGCGTCATCTGGGCGCTGAGCTTCACGCCAGCCTTAGCGCAAGACGTGACCCTCCTTCAAAAATTCAAGGATTGGTCGGCCTATGCCGCGACCGGCACGCCCAAGGTCTGCTTCGCCGTCGCCAAGCCAAAGGATTCAAATCCTAAGAAGGGCATCAAGCGCGATCCCGTCTTCTTCTACATCTCGCGCTGGCCGGCGGATAACGTGGTGAACGAAGTCAGCGTCAAGATGGGCTACCCCTTCGGATCAGGCGCCAAGGCGACGGTGACGGTCGGCACCGCGAAATTCGAGCTGTTTACAAAGGACGAAGGCGCCTTCGTCGAAAAGCCCGAGATTGAGACCAAGCTCGTCGAAGCCATGAAGGGGGCGAGCACCATGAAGATCGAGGGCAAATCGTCCCGCGGAACCGCGACCAGCGACATCTATTCGCTCGAAGGCCTGAGCGACGCGCTGGACCGCGCCGCCAAGGAGTGCGGCGGTTAAGCCTGTCCGCAGATCGAGATGTCGAAGCTGACCTGCAAGCAGTTCGCCGCATACGACAAGGACAATATGAGCATCATCATGATGTGGCTCGAAGGCTATACACCAAGGAGGAGAGGATGCCATCATCGACTTCGGCAAGATGGCCGGCGACACTGCGCTTCTGATCGTCTATTGCGGCGACCATCCTGATGACGACATCATCAAAGCCGCAGACGAGGTGCTGGGCGGCTAGAGGCCGCTCGACCCCTCTAGGGACCTTGGCTTTTCCAGGCTCTGTCATGATATGAGGGCTTGAGCCGCCAGTTTCCGGCCGCCTGATGTGATGGCCATTCCTATTCTTTCCGTCGAACGCGCCTCCCTGCTCGAGGCCGAGCGGTCGACCCGAGAGCCGATTCTTGGGCTCAGCCGTGGTGCTCTCGGCTCGCGTCTGATCGCGCTTGGCGTGCCCGAGCGGCAGATCCGCATGCGCGTGAACCAGCTGTGGAGCTGGGTCTATGTGCGTGGCGTAACGGACGCCGCTGCCATGACCGATATCGGCAAGGACCTTCGCGCCGAGATCGGAGAGGCTTTCACGCTTCATCGGCCTCAGGTGGTGACCGAGCAGGTGTCGGTCGATGGCACGCGTAAGTGGCTGCTCCGCCTCGATGACGGCAAGGAGATTGAGACCGTCTACATCCCCGAAGAGGACCGCGGCACGCTGTGCATCTCGAGCCAGGTCGGCTGCACGCTGACCTGCTCGTTCTGCCACACCGGCACGCAGCGCCTCGTGCGCAATCTCACCTCTGGCGAGATCGTGGGGCAGATCATGCTCGCCCGCGACCGGCTCGGCGACTGGCCTGGCGCTTCGGCACCAGACCCGCGCGGGCTTCCAGACTCACAGCGCAAGATCACCAACGTGGTGCTCATGGGCATGGGCGAGCCTCTCTACAATTTCGACAACGTGCGCGATGCTTGTGCCCTCGCCGCCGACGGCGAGGGCTTGGCAATAGGCAAGCGCCGCATCACGCTTTCGACGTCAGGCGTCGTGCCGGAGATCCCACGCTGGGGCGAGGAGACCGGCACCATGCTCGCCATCTCGCTGCATGCTGCGCGCGACGAGCTCCGCGACAAGCTTGTGCCCATCAACAAGAAGTGGCCGCTAAAGGATTTGCTGGCCGCCTGTCGTGCTTATCCCGGACTCTCCAATGCCAAACGTATCACCTTCGAATACGTGATGCTGAGGGGCGTCAACGATCAGGTCGCCGACGCCAAGGAGCTGGTGCGGCTGCTCGCCAAGATCCCTGCCAAGATCAACCTGATACCGTTCAACCCGTGGCCCGGCACACCTTATGAGTGCTCGGAGTGGGAGCAAATCGAGAAATTCGCCGAGGCGGTGAATCGCGCCGGCTATGCGAGCCCGGTCCGCTCTCCGCGCGGCCGCGACATCATGGCAGCCTGCGGCCAGCTCAAATCGGCAAGCGTCAAGCTCCACGCCAGCGCCCACCTTTCTCAGCCCGTCTGAGCGGGCCCTTCAAAGCAGCGTCCCTCTCAAGAAAATCAGCGCGATACTGAAGTAGATCACCAGGCCCGTCACATCGACGAGCGTGGCGACAAAAGGCGCCGAGGCGCTGGCCGGATCGAAACCGATCCTCTTTAGAATGAATGGCAGCATGGAACCTGCGAGCGAGCCGAAGGTGACGATGCCGACGAGCGCAGCACCGACGGTCATCGCGACAAGAACCCAGTGCTCGCCATAGTCGAAAATGCCGAGATTCTGCCACAGCGCGATGCGCATGATCCCGATTACGCCGAGGATCGCTCCGAGCGTTACGCCAGTCGGTAGTTCGCGCAGCGCGACGCGCCACCAATCGCGCAAGCGGACTTCTTGCAGCGCAACCGCACGAATGATCAGCGAAGTTGCCTGCGATCCGGAATTGCCGCCCGAGCTCATGATGAGGGGAATGAATAGAGTGAGCACGACTGCCTTTTCCAGCTCGGATTCGAAATGCTGCATCGCGCTCGCCGTCAGCATCTCTCCGAGGAACAGCGCGCACAGCCAGCCGGCTCGCTTATAGATCATCCGCGGAAATCCGATCTCCATATAGGGCGCATCGAGAGCCTCCACGCCTCCGAACTTCTGCACGTCCTCGGTGGTCTCCTCGATCATGGCATCGATGATGTCGTCGACCGTGACGATGCCGAGCACATGGCCCCGCTTATCCACGACCGGAACGGCAAGCAGGTCGTATTTGGAGATAAGCGTGGCGACGTCCTCGCGATCGGCCGACGGCGGTACGGCGATTGGCCGCCGGTGAGGGGCAACCGACAGCACCGGGTCTTGCGGCGCGCCGGCGATCAGTCGGCGAAGCGACACTGGCTTGACCAGGATCTTGGTTTTCGGATCGAGGACGTAAATGGCGTAGATCGTTTCCCGCGTCTTCTCGACTTTGCGGACATAATCGAGGGTCTCGCCGACCGTCCATGTGGAAGGGACGCTGACGAATTCCGTGGTCATGATGCTGCCCGCGGTATTCTCGGGGTAGGCGAGCAGACGCGCGACCGCGGCCTTGGTTTCGAGATCGAGCTCCGCAAACAACCGCTCGCGGACCGGCTCGTCGAGATGCCTGAAAATGTCGGCGGCCCGGTCGTCCGACATCGCTCGGAAAAGAGCAGCAGCACGTTCTGCCGGCTGCGCCTCGATCAGTTCTTCAGCGCGCTCTAGCCCAGGCTCATCGAACACCTCCGCAGCGCGTTCCAAAGGGAGTGCCGAGAGCACCGCTGACGCTGTGTCGATAGGCTCGGCGTTCAGGCGCTCGACAATATCGGCCGGGTGTTCCTGCGCCAGCCCGGCAGCAAGCGCGCCAATGTCAAGCGCGGCGGCTTCATCGAGGGTATCGTTCATGGCTCACCTCATTCTTGACCGGCTGCCGAGCGGTCGAGGTGAGCCGATCGCTAGCGATCAGACCACGCGCGCCGGCGACAGCGACAAGGGACTATGGTCGTCACTAGGCATTCGGTCTTTTTCCGTGCGGCTATGCTCGCGCGACAAATGGACTTCGCCCCAATGGGTGTCAACGCGGATCGGCCGGTGCGGCACTGTTGCGCAGCCGCTCGCCCTAAGAACGTGTTGCCCAGGCGAGCGCGGCTTCGAGGCGGTCGTGGCCCCAAAACAATTCGTCGCCAATGGTGAAGGACGGCGCGCCAAAGATGCCCTGCATTCCGGCTTCTGCCGTCTGTATCTTTAATGCCTCCTTGTTCTCGAGCGCATTGGCAGCGGCAAATGCGGGCTCGGCATCGACGCCGAGCTCGCCGAGAATCATACGAAGCGTCGCGTCGTCGCTGATGTCCTTCTGCTCTGCGTAATTGGCGACGAATACGGCGCGACTGAAAGCAGGCGCCCAGCCCTCCCTCTCGCCGACCAGCGCGAGCCGAGCCGCTTTCAGCCCATTCTGCGGAAAGCGCACCGGCGGAAGTTTTAGTGGCAGGCCCTCAGCCTCACAGATGCGCGCAAGGTCGCGCCACATGTAGCGGCCCTTGGCCGCGTAGATGTTAAACGGCGAGTCGTTCCAGCCAAGCTCCTTGAAGATCGGCCCGAGGAGGAATGGCCGCCAGCGCACAGCAACACCTGCGGCGTGGGCCAGCCGCTCGATACGCATCACGGCCGGATAGGAATAGGTGCTACCGAATTCGTACCAAAAATCGAGCGCAGCCATAGGCCTCGCGAGGATCAGGTGGCCACCGCGGCCCGCCGCAAAAAATGGCGGGCCTTCCGCACTATATCTTGTTCGATCTGCCGTTTGGACAGGGCCGCGGTGCTCCTGAACGAGAAGATGGTCGTGGCAATCGCCTCCCCGCCATCGTCGTCGGGAGCGCGAAGCTCAACATAGGCGTGTTCCGTCTCCCGATCGCACTCTGCACATGGCCATCCTTCTCGCCGCGGGTTTCGCCGGAGGCTTTGTGTATTGGCTGCTCGCCGGCGCCAGGGCCTGAGCATCACCCTGTCACACAGGTTGTTTTTGGAGACCGCAACCTACATGTAACGCCCAGCAACCGAAGGACCGAACACCATGAACAAATTCCTTCTCGTCCTGGCGCTGGTTGTCGCGTGCTCGAGCCCAGCCTTGGCAGGCAAGGTGCGAGCTAAACAGGCTCACATGGTTGACGGCTACGCCTTGCCGTACTGGGTTTACCCCCTTCCCCACTCTGAACGTCTGGCAAATTCGCTGGGAGGATGGAACCGTGGCTATCCCGCCGATCCTTATTGGGAGCCTTGCCTCTCTTATCAGAGGAACTGGGGCCCTGGAGCTTGCGGCGGCAACGGCTCGTAGCCTACGGGGTTTAGCTCAAGCGGCAGTCTGAGCTTATTGTCCCTTGGCCGGAGCCAATTTGGCTTTGGCCGCGCGTTGCGCGATGAGCCAAGGCTCAGGCAGGTAATGGGTAACGGTCTCCCGCCACGCGCTCGATTGAGCGCCGGCGTGCCGGTTGCGCGTCGCAAAGCCTGACGGCCCGCCCGCGAGCTTCGCCGCCAAGTCCTGCAAGTCCTTCAATCCTTGGGCTGCCATTCCTCGCCTACCTTCTCGTATTTTTGTTTTACCGCCGCCCAGGCCACCTTGTGGGCGACCTCCTCGAGCGATTCGTTGCCGCGCCGCTTGGCCGGGTCCTGGTACTCCTGCCAAGCGCGATCGAAAGCCTCGCGATAAATGTCTTGCGCGTGACTCGGGAGCGAGTTCTTGACGCTTTCGGGAAGCTCTCGGTTGGTCCGATAAGGCATTGGGCCTTTCGCTCCTTTGCGACCAGCTCGGACATAAAAACGTTTGTGCTGCCGCCCAGGTTCCTGAGCGGAAGTCACACCGCACCGAAAGCGCCTGCTCACACGATTCCCTGCTGAACCTAGCGACGGGAGACCATCGCCCACAGCCAAAAAGAAAGAGCCTGGCTCCTCGTGAAGAGCCAGGCTCCATGTCGCAATCACAACGAGGTGGTCAGGCCTCGAAAAAGCAAGCCTAGTAGCAGGAGTCCCATCGCCCCGATTTCTCGCAGGGCTCGTCCAGTACCAGCAGAGATTGGCAGCAGGCGGGGCTGGCGCCACCCCGACCGCACGGGCGGGGCTGGGCAATAACGGCGCTTCTCAGTAGCAATAGTCCCAATAACCTCGGTTCTTTGCTTGCCGCATGACGCACGCAATGCTTGCGTAACCGCCTCGCCTGCCTATAGTCCCGCGGATTCCAACCGCCCGATCCTCCCCCGCGAGCCCCCCATGGCGACCGACATCAAGAAGGTAGTGCTCGCTTATTCCGGCGGGCTCGATACCTCGATCATCCTGAAATGGCTGCAGGAGACCTACGGCTGCGAGGTTGTGACCTTTACTGCCGATCTCGGCCAAGGCGAGGAGCTCGGGCCTGCGCGCCAGAAGGCCGAGATGATGGGCGTGAAGCAGATCTTCGTCGAGGATCTGCGCGAGGAGTTCGTGCGCGATTTCGTGTTTCCCACGTTCCGCGCCAATGCGCTCTACGAAGGCGTGTACCTGCTCGGCACCTCGATCGCGCGGCCGCTCATAGCCAAGCGCCAGATCGAGATTGCGCATGAGACCAGCGCCGACGCGGTGGCCCATGGCGCCACCGGCAAGGGTAACGACCAGGTGCGCTTCGAGCTCACCTACTATGCGCTCAACCCCGACATCAAAGTGATCGCGCCGTGGCGGGAATGGAAATTTAAGTCGCGCAGCGACCTGATCGAGTTCGCCGAGAAGCACCAGATCCCCGTGGCAAAGGACAAACGCGGCGAGGCGCCGTTCTCGGTCGACGCCAACCTTCTGCATTCCTCATCGGAGGGCAAAGCGCTGGAAGACCCTGCGCAAGAGCCGCCGCCTTATGTCTATCAGCGCACCCTGTCGCCAGAGGAAGCGCCTGACAAGGCAGTCGAGATCGCAATAGGCTTCGAGAAAGGCAATCCGGTCTCGATCAACGGCATTCGCCTTTCGCCCGCCGCGCTCCTCACCGAGCTCAACGCCTATGGCAAGGAGAACGGCATCGGGCGCGTCGATCTCGTCGAGAACCGCTTCGTTGGCATGAAGTCGCGCGGCATCTACGAGACGCCGGGCGGCACCATTCTCTACGTCGCGCACCGGGCGATCGAGTCGCTCACGCTCGATCGCGAGGCCATGCATCTCAAGGACTCGCTGATGCCCCGCTACGCCGAGCTCGCCTATTACGGATTCTGGTTCTCGCCCGAGCGCGAGATGCTGCAAGCGCTGGTCGAAAAGAGCCAGGAGCATGTCGAAGGCGAGGTCAGACTCAAGCTCTATAAAGGTAACGTCATCGTCGTCGGCCGCTCCAGCCCGAAGTCGCTCTACTCAGACAAGATCGTCACCTTCGAGGACGACGCCGGCGCCTACGACCAGAAGGACGCGCAAGGCTTCATCAAGCTCAATGCGCTTCGCCTGCGCCTTCTCGGCAAACGTCGCGACTCGACCGGCAAGTGATGACTTCGGAAATGTGGCCTGACCGGCGGCTACTTGACCTGTTCGGCATCGAGCTGCCGATCGTCGCGGCACCGATGGCGAACTTTGCTGGCGTCGATCTTGCCGTCGCCGTCGCAGAGGCTGGAGGCCTCGGGTCTCTGCCTTGCGCTGCGCTGAGCCCCGACCTGATCCGCGCTGGTGCCGCCGCGTTCAGGTCGCGCAGCAACAATCCGCTCCATCTCAATTTCTTTTGCCAGGTTGTTGCGCTCCCTGACCACGCGAAGGATCGGGCGTGGCTCGCACGTATCGCGCCTTACTTCGCAGAGCTCGGCCTAGCGCCGCCCCCTCTGCCGCTTCCCGCAGGTCACCCGCCCTTCGGCGAGGCGGACTGCGCCGCCGTTGAGGATGTTCGGCCTGACATTGTGAGCTTCCATTTCGGGCTGCCGCCAGAGCCGCTGCTTGCGCGCGTCAGGGCGACAGGCTGCAAAGTCATCAGCTCGGCGACGAGCTTGCGCGAAGCGCTGTGGCTTGCCGAGCGCAATGTCGATGCGATCATCGCCCAAGGCGCCGAGGCCGGTGGTCATCGCGCCATGTTCCTCGAGACTGACGTCGCGACGCAGGTCGGAACTTTCGCGCTGGTACGCGCCATCGCCGCCTCTCTGCAAGTTCCGGTCATCGCTGCTGGCGGCATCGCCGACGGGCAAGCCATCGCGGCAACCTTTGCGCTCGGCGCTTCTGCCGCGCAGATCGGCACCGCCTATCTCACCTGCCACGAGTCTACAATCTCTCCCCTTCACAGGAAGGCACTCGCCGACCCGGCCCGCGAGACCGCCATCACCAACGTGCTAACGGGCAAGCCTGCGCGCGGCATTGTCAACCGCTTCATGCGCGAGCAAGGCCCGATCGACGCCGCAGCGCCAAACTTTCCGCTGGCACGAGCCGCTATCGCGCCGTTGCGGACCAAGGCAGAGGCACAAGGCTCGGCAGACTTCTCCCCGCTCTGGTCGGGCCAGGCGGCAAAGCTCCCGCCGCCAATGGGCGCTGCGGAGCTCACGCGCAAGCTCGCCGAGGAGGCACGCGCTATTCCGGCATAAACAGCGCCGTAGCCCTGAGGCACAAGCCAACATCGCCCGCGGCAAACTCGTCGGTGCGCGCCCGTCCGTGCGAACCGAACAGCATCATGCGCCCGCTGCCCTTCAAGTAGAACTGCCACTCCGCCGCATTCGGATGCCGATGCAGCTCGCGCAAGGCGCCGGGCTCGATGATGAGCAGCGCACCGGTCATGGTGGTCGAGATCGGGAATTCCAGCTCTGATACCTTGCGCATGGTGCCGCCGGCAAACACATCGGGCTTTTGCGCGAGCAGCTGATAGCGATGGATGAGCGGCGGGTTGTCGAGCAAGCCCGGCGCTGGCTTCTGGGGTAGCGCGGGGCGCACCGGCCCGGTTGCGATATAGACTTGCTTCTTGGGGAAGTCGGCGAAGGTCTCGGCCGGCAGATCGAAGGTCTTGGCCAGAACCTCTGGCGGCGTATGGCCAAGCCAGTCGGTGATCGAGAACGTGCCGAACTCCGAGAAATAGCCGTTGTCGAACAAAAGCACAAAGGTGCAGGTCCCAGGGCCTAGCCCTGGATCGAATGGCCGTAGCCGCGCGGGAAGTACCACACGTTGCCAGGGCCGAAATCGACGATCTCGCACCTTCGGATCGATGGTGGTGACGCGGCAGCGGCCTTCGAAGGCGCTCAGCGGTTCGCTTCTTTGGGCGAGGCCGAGCGCATATATATGGCTGAGGCAGCTCCCAAAGACCCCATGCGCTGGTCCCTCAGTCTTGGATCGATCGGTGGAACCGCGATCCGCATCCATGTCACGTTCCTTCTGTTCCTCGTCTGGCTCGGCGCGATCTACTATCGCCAGGGCGGCGCAACCGCCGCCTGGCAGGGCACCGCGCTCATCGTGCTCATCTTTTTATGCGTGCTCCTGCACGAGCTCGGCCACGTCTTTGCCGCCCGTCGCTATGGCATCAAGACGCGCGACGTGACGCTCTGGCCGTTCGGCGGCATCGCCAGCATGGAGCAGATGCCGGAGAAGCCGGGCCAAGAGCTTATCGTGGCGCTCGCCGGCCCCGCCGTTAACGTGGCTATAGCCATCGCACTCCTCCTTTGGCTCGGACCGCGGCTTAACCCCGAAAATCTGACGCAGATCGAGAATCCTGCGGTGTCGCTCGCCGTCAAGCTCGCCGGCGCCAACATCATGCTCGTTCTGTTCAATCTGATCCCGGCCTTTCCCATGGATGGCGGCCGCGTGTTGCGCGCACTGCTCGCCATGTGGGTGGGAAATGCGCGCGCGACTGAGCTCGCAGCCGGGATCGGGCAAGGCTTTGCCGTGATGTTCGCCGTGCTCGGCATCTTCTACAATCCTATGCTGATCGTCATTGCCCTCTTCATCTTCCTTGCCGCCTCGGGTGAAGCGGCCCAAGCCCAGCTCAGAGCGGTGGCGCAAGGAACGCTCGTCTCCGACGCGATGATCACCAAGTTCGAGGCGCTTGGCACGGCTGCCACCGTCAACGACGCCGCGGATGCCTTGATCCGCACCACCCAGACCGAGTTCCCCATCGTCGACGGCGCCGGCCGCCTTCGCGGCGTGCTCACGCGCGACGCCATGATCAAGGCGCTGAAGGAGCGCGGGCCAGATACGCCCGTGCTCGAAGTGATGCAGACCGACATCCCGACCGTGCGGGCGCGCTCCAAGCTCGAAACCGCCCTTCGCTCCCTGATGGCGAAGCGCCCCGTCGTCGGCGTGACCGACGGCGAGGACCGCCTCGTCGGACTTCTGACCCTCGAGAATCTGGGCGAGATGATGATGGTGCAATCTGCGCGGCCCGAGGCGCCGCGCGGCCCTTTGAGCAGTGGCCCTTGGGGCAGCGCGCGCGGCTAGCACTTCCAGGCGGCCCATTGCGCCCCTGTCACACGCGCTATATATCCCGGCCATAGAGACGCGCGGGCCGCTTCGGCCCGCGTTCGCGCATCCAGAGCTTCCATGAACCTCCGCAACATCGCCATCATCGCCCACGTTGATCATGGCAAGACGACCTTGGTCGACCGCCTGCTCCAGCAGTCCGGCGCTTTCAGAGAGAACCAGCGCGTGGCCGAGCGTGCGCTTGATTCGAATGATCTCGAGCGCGAGCGGGGCATCACCATCCTTGCCAAGGTCACCTCGATCCTGTGGAAGGACACGCGCATCAACATCGTCGACACGCCTGGCCACGCCGATTTCGGCGGCGAGGTCGAGCGCATTTTGAATATGGTCGATGGCGCGCTCGTTCTGGTCGACGCCGCCGAGGGCCCTCTTCCGCAGACCAAGTTCGTGGTGTCCAAGGCGCTCAAGATGGGGCTTAAGCCCATCGTGGTGATCAACAAGGTCGATCGCGCCGACGCCCGGCCCGGCGAGGTGGTGAACGAGGTGTTCGATCTCTTCGCCGCGCTCGACGCCTCCGACGAGCAGCTCGATTTTCCGATCCTCTACGGTTCAGCCAAGGAAGGCTGGATGGCTGCGAGCCCAGAGGGCCCGAAGCATCTCGGCATGCAGCTCCTGTTCGACCTCGTGCTGAAGCATGTTGCGCCGCCCAAGGTCGAGAGCGGCCCATTCCGGCTGCTCGGCACTATCCTCGAAGCCAATCCCTATCTCGGCCGCATTGTCACGGGGCGCATCACCTCAGGCTCGATCTCTCCGAACCAAGCGGTGAAGGTGCTCGATCACAGCGGCAAGCTCGTCGAGCAGGGGCGCGTCTGCAAGGTGCTCGCTTTCCGCGGGCTTGAGCGCGTCGGCCTCGACGAGGCGACTGCAGGCGACATCGTATCGCTCGCAGGCCTCCCTAATGCCACGGTGGCTCATACCATTTGCGCACCCGACGTGATGGCGCCGCTTCCGGCGCAGCCGATCGATCCGCCCACTCTGTCGATGACCTTCCGCGTCAACGACTCGCCGCTTGCCGGCACCGAAGGCACCAAGGTCACTGGCCGCATGATTCGCGACCGGCTGCTGCGCGAGGCCGAAGGCAATGTCGCGCTGCGCGTCACGGAGTCCGAGGAGCGCGATTCAATGGAGGTGGCCGGCCGCGGTGAGCTGCAGCTCGGCATTTTGATCGAGACTATGCGACGCGAGGGCTTCGAGCTTTCTGTCTCACGCCCCAAGGTTTTGCTCAAGCGGGA
>DATFVO010000103.1:0-5711 GCA_035260265.1 Methyloceanibacter sp. | reverse complement strand
TGCCTCTCATCAAACCACCAATAATCATTGCGTTTCTGCGATTTTCTGGCGTTGCTAGGTGTCAACTGCATGACCACCGATCCTGGTACCGGCCAAGTCCTGATCGACCCAGCTTTGCAAGGCGGCGGCGCGCATGGCGCCTTCACCTGGGCCGTGCTCGACCGCCTCCTCGAAGAGCCGCGGCTCCGCATCGAAGGCATATCGGGCACCTCGGCTGCCGCGATGAACGCCGCGGTTCTCGTCGATGGCTATGCGGAGGGGGGAGCGACCGGCACTAGAGCGCGGCTCGAGCGGTTCTGGGAGAGTGTTCCGTGCTGAGCGCAGGAACCCTCGACAGCTTCCCGCATAACGGCGCGGTCGTGACGTTGCTCTCGGTGTGCGGCGTGAGCCACCGCGAGGGCTATTTCGACCTGTTCATGGTCGCGATCGTGGGAGCGCTGATCGCGCTCGCGGCAGTTATCCTGCTCGGATCCGCGTTTGGTTCCTTTTAGCCGCGCTGGCGCTGACGCCCCTCATCTGCCCTCGAGGCCTGCCACTCCGCGAAGCCCTTGGCGCGGAGCTCGCAGGCCGGGCATTGCCCGCAGCCATAGCCCCAGTCATGGCGGATGCCCCGCTCGCCCTTGTAGCAGGTGTGGGTCTCTTCGAGGATCAGGTCGACCAAATCATCGCCGCCAAGGTCCTGTGCGAGCGCCCAAGTCTCGGCCTTGGTGCGCCACATCAGCGGCGTCTCGATCATGAAGGCGATTTCCGTGCCGAGCCTGATTGCCTGTTCGAGCGCCCGCAGCGTGGCGTCGCGGCAATCGGGATAGCCACAGTAGTCTGTCTCGCACATTCCGCCGACGAGGATATGGAGCCCACGCCGGTAGCCGAGTGCCGCGGCATAGGTGAAGAACACAAGGTTGCGGCCGGGCACGAAGGTGGACGGAAGGCCGGAGCCAAGCATAACGATCTCGGCATCGCTCGTCAGGGCCGTGTCGCTGATCGCGCCAAAACTCGAGACATCGATCATGCGATCAGGCCCGAGCCGGTTGCCCCAGGCCGGGAAGCGCCGCGCCAAGTCCTCTCGCACGCGCTTGCGGCATTCGAGCTCGATTCCATGCCGCTGCCCATAATCGAAACCTACGGTCTCGACCCGAGGATACGTGTTGAGCGCATAGGCGAGGCAGACGGTCGAGTCCTGGCCGCCCGAAAACAGCACCAGCGCGCCCGTCTCGTTTTGCGTTGTCATGCCATCTATCGATTCACGTGCGGAAGACCTCATTCACACATATACGCCTTCCGCTTCCTGGCCGCCTAGGCTAAGAGGGCCCGACATTCCGGGAGGGCCCTTGAAGGATGACCGCCATTGCTACCATCGTCGGCCGGGAAATCCTGGACAGCCGCGGCAATCCGACCGTCGAAGTCGATGTGGTGCTAAAGGACGGTGCCTTCGGCCGCGCCGCGGTGCCGTCAGGCGCCTCGACCGGAGCGCATGAGGCGCACGAGCTTAGAGATGGCGGCAAGCGCTATGGCGGCAAGGGCGTGAGACGTGCCGTGGAGGCCGTCAATGGCGAGATCCGCAACGCGCTGCAAGGTTTCGATGCCGGCGATCAACGCGGGCTAGACCAGCGGCTGCGCGATCTCGACGGGACGGAGAACAAGAAGCGGCTTGGCGCCAACGCCATTCTCGGCGTGTCCCTCGCTGCAGCAAAGGCTGCGGCGCGTACGCACAACCAGCCGCTCTATCGCTATCTCGGCGGGCCGGAAGCGACGCTTCTGCCGGTGCCGATGATGAACATCGTCAATGGCGGCGCGCATGCCGACAACCCGATCGACTTCCAGGAATTCATGATTGTACCGGTCGGAGCGCCGAGCATCGCTGAGGCGGTGCGCATGGGTGCGGAGGTATTCCATGCGCTGCGCGGCGCGCTCAAGAAGGCGGGCTACACCACTGCAGTCGGCGACGAGGGCGGGTTTGCCCCCAATCTCGCCTCGACGCGGGCAGCGCTCGACTTCGTCATGGCGGCAATCTCTGCTGCCGACTACCGGCCCGGCGAGGACATCTATCTTGCGCTCGACGTGGCGGCGACCGAGCTGTTCCACGACGGCCGCTACGTCCTCGAAGGCGAGAAGCGGAGCCTGACCTCGGCGGAGATGACGGCCTACTACGCCGAGCTCGTCGCGAACTATCCGATCTTCTCGATCGAGGACGGCATGGCCGAGGACGATTGGGAGGGATGGAAGGGCCTCACCAACGCTCTCGGCAATCGCGTTCAGCTCGTCGGTGACGACCTTTTCGTCACCAATGTCGCGCGGCTGGAGCAGGGGATCGACAAGGGCATCGCCAACGCGATCCTCGTCAAGGTGAACCAGATCGGCACCTTGACTGAGACACTCGATGCCGTGCGCGTGGCGCAACAGGCGGGCTATGCCGCGGTAATGTCGCACCGCTCCGGCGAAACCGAGGACGCAACCATCGCCGATTTGGCGGTTGCCACCAATTGCGGGCAGATCAAGACCGGGTCGCTAGCGCGCTCGGACCGTGTGGCGAAATACAACCAGCTCATCCGCATCGAGGAGGAGCTGGGCGGGAAGGTGCGCTACGCCGGGCGCTCGGTGCTGAAGCGCTGAGTCGGTAACGACCGGTTAACGCCAACAGGCGATCCTATCGAGCCCTGTCATTGCCCGGATCGATCGGGCAGCCAGCAATCCCTGCGTCTGTAGGTTAGTCGAGGCGTCGGTCATTACTGGATTCCCGCTTTCGCAGGAATGACGCGGGCGGGGGGAAGCGATGCGGTATACGGCGTTCATCTTTCCGTTGCTCGCCTGCGCGGCAGGCGGCTATCTCGGCTACAACCTGCAAACTGGCGAGCACGGTCTTGAGGCGCGCGCCGATCTCGAGCGCCGCAAGGAAGTGCTGTCTGGGGAACTAGCCGGCTTGAAAGAGGTGAGGAACCGGCTCGAGCGTGACGTCGCGCTGCTGAGGCCCGAAAGTCTCGATCCCGACATGCTTGATGAGCGTGCCCGCGCGATCCTGAACCTCGCCCATCCCGACGACCTCGTGATGCTCAAGCGGCGCCAGCCCGCTCCTGACCCGAGCGCAACCATCGCTATGCCTCCCAAACGCTAAGTGCTGCTTATGCACATCTGATTTCCGGCTTCTGCCGGAATGAGATAGTGCTGCGCGTCATTATCTTCCTTGAACCGCGAAGCACGTGCTAGCGTTTGTCAAGGGTGGGGCGCCTTAAGGAGATCAGACTTGAATAGCCCAAGCCTCACGCCCGGAGCTGCAAATCTCTGGCTCGGCGACGGCAAAGCCGAGGCGATCCCCGGCGGCAAGGCGGTCCTCACGCCCGAGCAGGAGCTATCCGCCTATCGGCTGATGTTGCTCATTCGCCGCTTCGAGGAAAAGGCCGGCCAGCTCTACGGCATGGGCTTCATCGGCGGCTTCTGTCACCTCTATATCGGCCAGGAGGCTGTCGTCGTCGGCATGCAGATGGCGATCGAGCCCGGAGACCAAGTCATCACCGCCTATCGCGATCATGGCCATATGCTCGCGACCGGCATGGAGCCTAAGGGCGTGATGGCTGAGCTTACCGGACGCCGCCATGGCTACGCCAAAGGCAAAGGCGGCTCCATGCACATGTTCTCGGTCGAGAGGAATTTCTACGGCGGGCACGGCATCGTGGGCGCGCCTGCGCCGCTCGGCACCGGTATCGCCTTCGCCAACAAATATCGAGCTAACGACCGCGTCTGCCTTACTTATTTCGGCGAGGGTGCCACCAATCAGGGCCAGGTCTATGAGAGCTTCAACATGGCCTCTCTGTGGAAGCTGCCGGTCCTCTACATCATCGAGAATAACCACTACGCCATGGGGACCCATGTCGGGCGCGCGAGCGCGCGCGCAGAAGAGCTTTATAGCCGCGGGTCGGTGTTCGGCATTCCCGGCGAGCAGGTCGACGGTATGGACATCGCGGCAGTGAAAGACGCCGGCGAGCGCGCGGTGGCGCGTGCACGGCGCGGGGAGGGGCCGAAGATCCTCGAGATGCGCACCTATCGCTACCGTGGCCATTCCATGTCAGACCCGGCGAAATACCGAACGCGCGAGGAAGTGCAGGGCGTCCGTGAGCAGCGCGATCCGATCGACCTCATGCGCAAGAGGATCATCGAAGAGGGCCACGCGAGCGAGGACCAGTTGAAGGACATCGACCGGGAGGTCCGAGCGGTGATCAACGAGGCGGCCGAATTTGCCCAGCAAGATCCCGAGCCCGACACGTCAGAGCTTTACGCTGATGTAACAGCTTAGTCAGTTTACATAACGGACTGATGGCGACCGAAATTCTAATGCCAGCACTCTCCCCAACTATGGAGGAGGGCAAACTCGTCAAGTGGCATGTCGGCGAGGGCGATTCCGTGCGCGCTGGCGACGTCATTGCCGAGATCGAGACCGACAAGGCAACCATGGAGGTCGAGGCCATTGACGATGGCCAGGTGGAAAAGATTCTCGTCGCTGAAGGGACCGAGCATGTGCCGGTGAACCAACCGATCGCCGTGCTTCTGACCGACGGCCAGGGGACTTCCACCTTCCCCCACCGGGGAGCGGCAGGCGCTGGACCTTCAAAGCCAAACGAATCCGTCGCTGCACCGGCTTTGCCGGCCACAGACCTCGGCGAAGCGCGTCCCGCCCTGGAGAAGGCGCCAGCCGGACCGCAAGTCGCGTTGGAAGAGCCGGAGCCCGAGGCCGAGGTTCCGCCCGGCACTGAGACCGTCTCGATGACCGTGCGCGAAGCGCTGCGCGACGCCATGGCCGAAGAGATGCGGCGCGATCCAGAGGTGTTCGTCATGGGCGAGGAGGTCGCCGAATATCAAGGCGCGTACAAAGTCACCCAAGGACTGCTCGACGAGTTCGGGGCGAGGCGTGTGGTCGACACGCCGATCACCGAATATGGCTTTGCCGGCGTCGGCGTCGGTGCGGCTTTCGCGGGCTTGAAGCCCATCATCGAGTTCATGACCTGGAACTTCGCCATGCAGGCAATCGACCACATCGTCAACTCTGCCGCCAAGACGCTCTATATGTCTGGCGGCAAGATGCGCTGCCCGATCGTGTTCCGAGGGCCTAACGGCGCTGCGGCGCGCGTGGCGGCACAGCATAGCCAGGACTACTCATCCTGGTATGCGCAAGTGCCCGGCTTGAAGGTGATTGCCCCGTACACAGCGGCCGACGCAAAGGGGCTATTGAAAGCTGCCATCCGCGATCCGAGCCCCGTGATCTTCCTGGAGAATGAGATCCTTTACGGCCAGAGCTTCGAGGTGCCGAAGCTCGATAATTTCGTGCTGCCCATCGGCAAGGCGCGGATCGCCCGTGCAGGCAAGGACGTCACGATCGTTTCTTATTCACGGGGCATGGCTTACGCACTCGACGCAGCGAAGCGCCTCGCCGAAGAAGGCATCGAGGCCGAGGTCATCGACCTCCGAACGCTCCGCCCGCTTGACATCGACAACGTCATTGCCTCGGTGGAGAAGACGAACCGCATCGTCACGGTAGAGGAGGGATGGCCGATCTGTTCCATAGGATCGGAGGTCTGCGCGCAGGTGACGGGTGAGGCCTTCGACTATCTCGATGCGCCGCCTGCCAAGGTCACCGGCGCCGACGTGCCCATGCCTTACGCCGCCAATCTCGAAAAGCTTGCGCTGCCCGCGGTCGATCAGGTGATCGCCGCGGTCAAATCCGT
>DATFVO010000102.1:0-17080 GCA_035260265.1 Methyloceanibacter sp. | reverse complement strand
CGAGCCACGGCTTGTTTCGCGGCCTCAAGCGTGTATATCCACTCTGCCAATCATCGCGGCATCGGAGCGTAGCGCAGCCCGGTTAGCGCACCGGTCTGGGGGACCGGGGGTCGCGAGTTCAAATCTCGCCGCTCCGACCATCCTTTCCCGGCCGCAACAATGGGTGTCTGCACTACTTAGCCGACGCCAGCGCCGACTTCAGAGATGTAGAAGTCGATGACCTCGTGGGTCATGTTTTCCACAGTATAGCGTTCCGCAATGCGCTTCTGAAGGATGGCTGCGCGCTCGAGAAAGGGCTTTGGCGTCGCAAGGAAAGTGCGCAACTGGGTTGCGAGCGCCTCGACGTCGCCGGGTGGAATGAGCGACATGTCGATGCTGGCGACAATCTCCGGGATGTCGCCGACATTGGTTGCAATCAAGGGCATCTGCGCGGCTGCGGCCTCGAGCACGATATAGGGGAAGGATTCAGCCCGCGACGGCACGACGACGCAGCGGGCGCGGCAAAACGCGGTGCGCGCCGGGAGCTGTCCGGCAAACGAGACCCGCGAATTGAGGCCGAGTCTACGAGCGAGCCGCTTGAAGCTGCGCTCGTCAGGTCCCTTGCCGACGATGAGGGCGCGGCCGGGAAACACCGACTGATGCGCGGCAAGCGCCTCTAACAGAACATCCACACCCTTCAGGCGGCGGAGCTCGCCGATGAAAACGAAGTCCACGGCATCGTCCGACAGCATCGGCTCGTAGAACTCGTGGCGATTAAGGCCGTTGAACACGATGCGCCCTGGGCAACGCGGCTGGCCGATCAACTCGATATAGCCTTTTGCTGCGAAGATGCTTTCGAACACTAGGCCATCGGTCGAGGGCGCGAGCATTCGCTCGGCCATGAGTTGGAGACGCCCTCTCGGCCGCGACAGCGGGTAATGCAGGCTTCCGCCATGCGGCGTGTAGATCGCCTTAACCTTCACCTTGCGTTTGAGCTTGCGCGCCGCGACTCGCGCGTGCACGCCGCCCTTGGCGCCGTGACCATGAAGAATGTCGACCTTAAGCTTGGCCGCAAGGCTCCTCACCTTGCCAGCGGTCTTCAGGTCGCCGAAACCGAGATTGCGGCTCATGGGAATGCGCGTGAGGCCGAGCGCGCAGTAGTCGGCAAGGCGGGCGAGCGCAGCAGCATCGCCCTCGATCCGGGAATCGCAGATCACCCCGACTTCAGCCCCGAGCTGGGTCTGGCCGATTGCAAGATCGTGGACATGGCGGAACAAGCCGCCGATGGGCGCGTGCAAGCAATGCAGAATGCGAAGCGTGGAGCTCACAGGGCCCGCACTAAGGAAAGGACGGCTGTTGTGAGCTTTAGAAGAAGCCTTCGGGCGCGTAAATAGGGCCCGACCGTTGGGCTTTGGGATCGGTCAGCGCCGCTTGTGTGCCGCGGGGGCTGCCTCCGGCCTCTGCATCCAGCGGATGAGCAGGCGCGCCGGAATGACCCAGAGAAGGCCGGCAATGAGGAAATAGGCGAGCTGCGCCCAGTACGGCGCGAGCGTTATGCGCCCCGCACCAATAATAACCGCGGCCCAGGCATAGGCGCCGAGAAACAGGAGCAGCAAGACAGTGCCGATCAGCTTGCGGGTGCGTGCGGTCATCAATCGCAATCTCAGATACCGGTCATGCCCTGTCGAAGTGCCGGGCATCCACGATTAGCATACGGAACAGTCCAAGACGTGGATGGCCGGGACAAGCCCGGCCATGACAGGTGCCAGTGCTGCGACAATGGGGCAGGGTAGGCGGATTGAGTTTCCCTGGCCGGACCGCTATCAGACACTAATGTCTTCAACGGTGGCCCCTAGTCTCGCTTCGCCACGCCGTGAAACCGCGATGCCTCCGGAGCATGCGCGGGCGCTCCGCATCTGGCTCGCCACGCTCGCGCTCCTGATTGTCGTCATGGTGATGGTCGGAGGTGCTACGCGCCTCACAGACTCGGGTCTCTCCATCACCGAGTGGCAGCCGATCATAGGCGTGGTGCCCCCCCTTTCCGACGCTGATTGGGACAAGGCGTTCGCCCCCTATCAGAATATCCCTCAATATACCGAACTCAAGCGCGGCATGAGCCTCGGTGAGTTCAAGACCATCTTCTGGTGGGAATGGGCGCATCGGTTTCTAGGGCGCTTGATTGGTGTTGTGTTCTCCGTGCCGTTCGTAGGCTTTTGGGTCGCCGGCTACATCCCGCGCGCCTATCTGCCGCGACTGATCGGTCTCTTCCTGCTCGGCGGCCTGCAAGGCGCAGTCGGTTGGTATATGGTGAAGAGCGGGCTCGTTGACCGCACCGACGTCAGCCAGTACCGCCTCGCAGCTCATTTCGGCACGGCGCTTCTCATCCTCGGCTACACGCTTTGGCTCCTGTTCGGCCTCGGCGCAGAGGCGCGGGAGGATCATCACGGCGCACGCTTGCGCGCCCCCATATGGGTCGCGGGGTCGATACTCGGGCTTATTTTCTTGCAGCTTCTGGCCGGCGCCCTGGTGGCGGGTCTTGATGCCGGCTTCGGGTTCAACACCTGGCCGCTGATCAACGGCGCCTTTATCCCTAATGGCCTGGGCGAAGCCTCGCCCTGGTATCTCAACCCGTTCGAGAACCCGCTGACCGTGCAGTTCGACCACCGCATGCTGGGCTATTCGGTCGTTGCTGCCTGTTTCGCCCAACTTGCTTGGCTCGCTTTAAGGCGCGCACCACCGCAGCTCATCGGCAGCGCGTTGACGCTTGCGCTGATTGCGTCGCTACAGGCACTGCTTGGAGTGTGGACATTGCTGCTTGTCGTACCGATCCCGCTCGGCCTTGCCCATCAGACCGGCGCCGTCGCGGTGTTTTGCGCGGCCGTCTATCATTTGTGGCTCACGACGCGCCTGACCGCGCCCGAGAAGGTTCACGCAGCAGCAAGCGCCTGATCGAGATCGGCGACGATATCGGCGGGATCCTCCAGCCCGACCGATAGCCGCACCACCTCCAGGCCCGCGCCAGCACGCTCGCGCTGCTCGTCGGTGAGCTGGCGATGGGTGGTCGAGGCGGGGTGGATGATGAGACTTCGCGTATCGCCGATATTGGCGAGGTGGCTGAACAGTTTGACGTTGCTGACGAGCGCAATGCCGGCTTCATAACCGCCTTTAAGCCCGAAAGTGAACACCGCACCGGCGCCTTTCGGCGAATAGCGTTTGGCAAGCTTGTAGTATTTGTTGTCGGGGAGGCCGGCATAGTTAACCCAGGCGATCTTGTCGTGGCGCGCCAACCACTCGGCGACCTGCAGCGCGTTGTCGCAATGACGCTGCATGCGGAGGGGCAGCGTCTCGATGCCGGTCAAGATGAGAAAAGCGTTGAAGGGAGAGATCGCAGGGCCGAGATCGCGCAGCGAGAACACACGGCAGGCAATGGCGAAGGCGAAATTGCCAAAGGTCTCGGCGAAGGTGATGCCGTGATAGGACGGTGAGGGTTCGGACAAAGTCGGATAGCGCCCGCTTTCGATCCAGTCGAAGGTGCCGCAATCGACGATCGCCCCGCCGATCGAGTTGCCGTGACCGCCGAGGAACTTGGTTAGGGAGTGCACGACGATGTCGGCGCCGTGCTCGACGGGGCGGATGAGATAGGGCGTCGCCAGCGTGTTATCGACGATGAGAGGAACACCGGCCGCTTTGGCGACCGCGGCGATTGCCGCGATGTCGGTAATGATGCCGCCGGGATTGGCGATCGACTCGACGAAGATCGCTTTGGTCTTGGGCGTTATCGCCGCATGGAAGGACTCTGGGTCGGTGGTGTCTGCCCACCGCACCGTCCAGCCGCATTTCTTGAAGGAATGGGTGAACTGGTTGATCGAGCCGCCATAGAGCTGGCGCGCGGCGATGAACTCATCGCCTGGCTCGAGCAGCGTATGGAACACGAGCATCTGCGCCGCGTGCCCTGAGGCGATAGCGAGCCCCGCCGTGCCGCCTTCGAGTGCCGCGACACGCTCCTCCAGCACCGCCTGGGTGGGGTTGGTAATGCGGGTATAGATGTTGCCGAACGTCTCGAGGTTGAACAAAGCAGCCGCGTGGTGCACGTCGTCGAACACATAGGACGTGGTCTGGTAGATCGGAGTAGCGCGTGCGCCGGTCGCGGGATCCGGCTGAGCGCCGGCATGGATGGCAAGCGTGTCGAAGCCGGGCTTCCGGTCCGCGGACATTGTCATTTCCCTCTGTAGGCTAGAGATCGGCGGGATGATAGCAACGAGCCGGGCTAGGCTTTGCCGGCGAGCACGCGGTGTTGCACGCCCTTTGGTCCGAGTAAAGGCCGCTTGCTCGACAGCATGCGCGAGTTGACGCCGGCCCAATTGAGCTCACCAGAGAGCCGGCCATACTCGATCTTCGGGCAGCGGTTCATGACCACCCTCAAGCCTGCGTCCTCGGCGAGCTTCGCCGCCTCAGCATTGCGCACGCCGAGCTGCATCCACACGACCTTGGCCCCGATCCTGATCGCTTCTTTTGCGATGGGAAGCGCGGCCGCGGACCCGCGGAAGATGTCAACGATATCGATGGGTTCCTCGATGTCGGCAAGCGAGGCGTAAACCTTCTCGCCCAGGATCTCCTTGCCGGCCTGCCCCGGATTGACCGGAATCACGCGAAAGCCCTTGGCTTTGAGATATTTCATGGCGAAATAGCTTGGCCGCGAGGTGTTAGGACTCGCCCCAACCATGGCGATGGTGCGGTTGTTGGCGAGGATGTCCCTGATATAGGCATCGCTATAGGCGTCGTGATTCATCGGAAGAGAAATAGCGTGTGCCGCCGGTGTCTCAAGTCTAGCGTGGCCAGCGCGGCGCGCGCTTATCGATAAAGGCCCCGATGCCTTCCTTGGCCTCTTCGTCGAGCATGTTCTCAACCATGACCGCGGAGGCATATTGGTAGGCATCTTCGAGCGGCATCTCGAGCTGGCGATAGAAGGCCTCCTTGCCCAGCTTGAGTGTGCGCTTTGGCTTCTCCGCGATCTGCCGCCCAAGATCCACCGCCTCGTTTACCACGCGATCGGCAGCGATCACGCGATTGACCAGGCCAAGCGTCTTCGCGTCCTCGGCGCCAACCATCTCACCGAGCAGGAGCATCTCCATTGCCGCCTTGCGCGAGACGTTGCGGGACAGCGCCACCATCGGCGTCGAGCAGAATAGCCCGATATTTACGCCCGGGGTGGCAAACCGCGCGTCGATGCTCGCCATGGCAAGATCGCAGCTCGCCACCAGCTGGCATCCGGCAGCCGTGGCGATGCCGTTCACCGCGGCGATGACCGGCTTCGGGCAGCGCACGATCGACATCATCATATCGGAGCAGGCGGACATGGTCTTGGTGAAGAAGGCGCGGCCACGGTCGGGATCGTTCCGGTGCGCCGTCATCTCCTTGAGGTCGTGGCCCGACGAGAAGGCGGAGCCTGCGCCGGTGATGACGATAGCGCGAATAGCGTCGCTGCCACCGAGGTCCTTGACCTCGCCATGCAGCGCCGCGATCATTTCGAGGGAAAGACTGTTGCGTGCCTCGGGCCGGTTCAGCGTGAGCACGGCGACAGAACCGCGTTGCTCACGCAGCAGCACCTCGTCGTTCAACGCTTGCTGTTTCAGAACTTTGGTCATGTGTCGCGCGAGCCTCTGTCCGAGCCCGAGCGTTATATCAGAGAGCTTCGTAGGCTTTACTAGAGCAGTCGGTGCGCCCTTGAAGGAAACGATGACGCGAGCCCGGGTCCGATGGGAAATGTGGTATGGAAATACCACATAACTAAGTACTAGGTTTCAGGGCATATTTCATCTTCGCTTGACGTGCCGAAGACGAGTCGTTAGAAGCGCCGATCTTTCGAGCCCCACGAGCCCATTCATGAAGACCTATTCAGCCACGCCGAAGGAAATCGAGAAGTCCTGGATCCTGATCGACGCCAAGGGCCTCGTGGTGGGGCGGCTCGCGGTCCTCATCGCTAACAGGCTTCGCGGCAAACATAAGCCATCCTACACGCCCCATCTCGACTGCGGCGACAATATCGTGGTGATCAACGCCGGCAATGTGGCGCTCACCGGCAACAAGCGAGCCGACAAGGTCTATCACTGGCATACCGGCTATCCCGGTGGCATCAAGGATCGCATTGCCGAGAAGATTCTCGACGGCAAGCATCCCGAGCGGGTGTTGCAGAAGGCCGTGGAGCGCATGATCCCGCGCGGGCCGCTCGGCCGCCAGCAGCTCGGCAATTTGCGCATCTATGCCGGGCCGGAACATCCCCACGAGGCGCAGAACCCAACCAAGCTCGACGTCGCCGGGCTGAACGCCAAGAATGCAAGGAGCGCTTGAAGCCATGAGCGAGACCATGACATTAGAGGACCTTGCTCCGCTCAAGACCGATACCGGCGCGCCTCAGGCCCGCGTCTACGAGAAGAAGGTCGATGCGCAAGGCCGCGCCTACGCCACTGGCAAGCGCAAAGACGCCGTCGCACGTGTGTGGGTCAAGCGCGGACCAGGCAAGATCACGATCAACGGCAAGGACCATGCCGCCTATTTCGCGCGTCCGGTCTTGCAAATGATCCTGAAGCAGCCGCTCGTCACCTCAAAGCGCGAAGGCGAGTACGACATCGTCTGCACGGTGAGCGGCGGTGGCCTTTCGGGTCAGGCCGGCGCGGTCAGGCACGGCATCTCGATTGCGCTCACCCGCTACGAGCCTGAGCTCCGTGGCGTGTTGAAGAAGGGCGGGTTCCTGACTCGCGACGCGCGCACGGTCGAGCGCAAGAAATACGGCAAGCGCAAAGCCCGACGAAGCTTCCAGTTCTCCAAGCGCTAGTCCGCGCTTCGGCAAGCTTCGCCCAAGTCTCGATTTGAACTTGGACGGCACAGCCCTTACTTCCGCAACGCATCAGATTCGGCTAAGCCCCTCTCGGGCGAGGCGTCTTCCAGAGATTCGTAATGGCTACAACAAAGCCAGTCAGAGCCGCAGTGCTCGGCGCCTCCGGGTATACCGGCGCCGACATGGTCAGGCTTGCCGCGCTCCATCCCGGCATCAAGATCACGGCGCTGATCGCCAAGGGACACGCAGGCCAGAGCCTGGCCCAGGTCTTTCCGCATCTTGCAAGCCTGGACTTGCCCAAGCTCGTGACTTCCGACGAGGTGGATTGGAACGAGGTCGACGTCGTTTTCTGCGGGCTGCCGCACGGCACCGCCCATGCCGAAATCGCGAAGCTGCCAAAGCGCATCAAGGTTGTCGACATGTCGGCGGACTTCCGCCTACGCGATGCTTCGGTGTATGCCGAATGGTATGGCGGCGAGCACAGCGCGCCGACGCTACTCAAGGACGCCGTCTACGGGCTGACCGAACACTACCGCGACAAGATAAGGGCCGCCCGCATCGTCGCATGTCCCGGTTGCTATCCAACCTCCGTGCTGCTCGCGCTCCTGCCGCTCATCAAAGCGAAGCTCGTCGCGGGCGAGGACATCATCATCGATGCTAAGTCAGGCGTTTCCGGCGCCGGGCGCACGCTCAAGCAGAACATCCTGTTTTCGGAGGCAGGCGAGGGGCTTTCGCCCTACGGCATCGGCAATCACCGCCACGTGCCGGAGATCGAGCAGGAGCTTTCGCTGGCTGGCGCTGCCTCGGTGACAATCAATTTCACGCCGCATCTTGCGCCGATGAGTCGGGGCGAACTGTGCACCTGCTATGTGCGGCTTTCCGGCAAGGCGACCGCCTCAGACCTCCGCGGCGCGCTTGCCAACACCTATGCGAGTGAGCCGTTCGTGCATGTGGTAGAGGAGGGCGTCATCCCCGCAACCCAGCACGTGCGCGCCTCGAACTTCTGCCATATCGGCGTGTTCGCCGACCGCCTCCCAGGCCGCGCCATCGTGATCTCAGCCATCGACAATCTGGTGAAGGGCTCGGCCGGACAGGCGTTGCAGAACTTCAATCTGATGTTCGGCTTCGAGGAGACAACGGGGCTCGAGCAGCTCCCGCTATTCCCGTAGATTGTTGGCTACCAGGCGAGGGGGGCCCCGCTGCCGCCATTGAGCAGCACCCTTAATCCGCGGTGCGGTCGAACCAGGTGTCAGAGCCCTGATGCCACATGTCCTGCATCGCCGTCTCGAGCTGGGGCAGGACGAAGGCGCCGCCGCCCAAGAAGCTTTTGAGCTCAGTTCTCAATCTTCACCGAGCTTCCGATCGCAAATGCCCTGATGCCTGTCGCGGTTCCGAGGCCGGTGTCTTCGACTGCCAAGGCGCCCGTGTTCTGGATGATGATGATGATGATGATGGGACTGGAGGGGGCGCCTCTAGGCGAAAATCCCCGTGGCATCACCTGCAGCGTTCACCGCGAAGTTGCCGCTGTAATCCCGAAACCATAAACGCCGGTCACCGCAAAGTCGCCGCTGTTCACGATGCTTACGGGACTGTAGCTGCCAATAAGACGGACTGAAATGCCGAAGGCAGAATTCCCGATACTGCTTGCCGCAACGTCGCCGCTGTTCAACAGTTCCGCGCTAATGTTGCGGGCCGATGATCAGTAGCCGCTTGGTGCTCGCCGGCTAACGACCAATTGAAAATCCCTTGCCCCTACGCGGCCACGTCCTGGCTCTTCACGTAGGATCCCGGGGCATCCTCGGTAGGCTTGAGCGGCCCAGTCGTAGGATCGCGTGCAGGCACCTTCTCGCCAGAGTAAGACGCGAGCCACGCCGCCCAGTCAGGCCACCACGAGCCGGGGGTCTCCTTCGCCTGCGCGATCCACTCCTTGAGAGTGGCCGGAGCCGAGCCTCCCGACCAGAATTGATATTTCTTTTTCTCCGGCGGATTGACCACGCCGGCAATATGGCCGGAGCCAGCCATGGTCAAGCGCACCGGGCCGCCGAACAATTTGCTGCCGCGGAACACCGACAAAGCCGGCGCGATGTGGTCCTCCTTGGTGAAGAGCTCGTAGACCGGGATCTTCACCTTGCCGAGGTCGAGTTTGACGTCGCCAAGCTGCATCTCGCCCTTGCTCAAGCGGTTCAAGTGATAGAACTCGCGCAGATAGAAGGCGTGATTGGCGGCAGGCAGGCGTGTCGAATCGGCATTCCAGAATAGGAGATCGAACGGGAAGGGCTTCTTGCCGAGCAGGTAGTTGTTGACGACGTAAGGCCAGATCAAATCGCGCGGGCGAAGCATGTTGAACACCGTAGCCATGCGCGAGCCATCGAGATAGCCATGCTCAGCCATCATCTCCTCGAGCGACTTGAGCTGCGAATCATCGATGAACACGAGAAGGTCGCCGGCTTCGCTGAAATCGACCTGCGCGGCGAGGAAACTCGCCGATACGATTCTGTCGTCTCCTTTGGCCGCCATATAGGCGAGAGTGGAGGCGAGCAGCGTGCCGCCGACGCAATAGCCGAGCGCGTTGAATTGACGGACGCCGGTCTGCCGGTTCACGGCATCGACCGCCGCGAGGATGCCTTCGCGCATATAGTCCTCGAAGGTCTTCTGCGCGAGGCGGGCATCGGGGTTCACCCAGGAAATCAGAAACACAGTGAAACCCTGACTGACCGCCCATTTGACGAACGACTTCTCGGGCACGAGATCGAGGATGTAGTACTTGTTGATCCAAGGCGGCACGATCAGCAGCGGCTTCTCATAAACCTCGCCCGTACTTGGCGCATATTGGATGAGTTGGATGAGGTCGTTCTGGAACACGACCTTCCCCGGCGTCACCGCGAGGTTTCGTCCGACCTCGAAGGCCGATAGGTCGGTCTGGCTGATGCGCAGCAGGTCCTTCGACTGCTCGAGGTCCTGGACGAAATGCGCCATGCCCTGCACCAAGTTCTCGGCGTTCGTGGCGAGCGTGGTGCGGACCACTTCCGGATTGGTCAAAGGGAAGTTTGAGGGCGACAGCGCCGAGAGGACCTGATTCAGGTAGAACAGCGCCTTCTTGCGCGTTTTCTCGTCGATGCCCTCGGTCCTGCGGGTGACATCCTCGGCCCAGCGGGAGGTGATGAGATAAGCCTGCTTCCAGAAGTCGAAGAACTGGCCATTAGACCAATCCGGGTCTTTGAAGCGATTGTCGCCGGGCTCCGGCACAACAACAGGCTCGACCTCCTCGCCGAGAAAGCGGCGGACCGAGCGGCCCCAAAGATCGGCGTAGCTCTTGAACAGTTCGCCCTGAGCCGCGACCAGCTTGCCGGGATCGGCTACCCAATGGCGCGCGATCTCGCTGAGCGATTTTGCCGCTTCATTGGCTTCGGAAACGACGTTGTAAGGACCTTGGCCATTTGAGCGTTCGGCCATGGTTGAGACGGCTTTAGCTCCCTGGTCGAACAGACGGATCATATTCTTGGCGAGAGCATCGAGCTGATCGATGCGGTATTGGTGCTCCCCGTCCTTATCGGGGCTCTTGGTGGTCTCCTGCATCAATTTGTCCTTGTTTTACCCCGGTTTAACCTTGCTCAAGCCACCATGCGGGAGAAATGCTGCTCGCCCTCGGCTTTCGCGCAAAGCCTCATTGTGCTATGCAATATAACAGAGGGTAGGCGATTGCCAATCGCAACGGGGAAACCAACAAGAACAGACTCCTAACGTGATGCTGTGCATGCTGCCGCGACTTGCCTTACGCCTTCTCGCCGCTCTGGTTCCACTTGCGCTTGCCGCCTGCGCTGACGCGCTGACGTCGGGGCAGCCGGTAGCGACCAACGCCCAGCTCCAGCGCGACTACGATAAGACCATGACTAAGACCGAACAGGCGGCCGCCATTTCTGACCTCGCGCAGGAGAAGCTGAAACAGGAGCAGGCGGTGCAGCAGGACAATTCGGGCCAGACGGGAACTGGGGCGCCGGCATCAGTGACTCCGGCAGCAACCTCGTCGAAGTCGGCAGTTTCGTCCAAGCCAGCAGCACCAGCAGCCACCTCCACCCAGGCATATTAGAGGCTGCCTGGAGCTTGCCCCGCGGGGCGTTTTTATGGTTCAAGTGGAACCCCCTAAGGGGTCCGAAGGGGGGGGACCCGCGCCCGTGACTAGCGAGTTCCATAGAATCAAGCGGCTGCCGCCTTACGTCTTCGAGCAGGTGAACAGGCTCAAGGCTGAAGCGCGTGCACGCGGCGACGACATCATCGATTTCGGGATGGGCAATCCCGACATGCCGACACCGCCCCACATCACCGCCAAGCTGATCGAGACGCTGCGCGATCCGCGCACCAACCGTTACTCGGCCTCGAAGGGCATCTACGGCCTGCGGAAAGCGCAGGCGGCTTATTACGCGCGCCGCTTCGGTGTGAAGCTCGATCCCAATACCCAGGTCGTGGCGACGCTCGGCTCCAAGGAGGGTTTCGCCAATGTGGCGCAAGCCATCACCGCGCCGGGCGACGTGATCCTCGTGCCAAACCCGACCTACCCCATTCACGAGTTCGGTTTCATCATGTCGGGCGGCGTCATCAGGCATTTGCCGGCGCGCACCGATTCCCAATTCATGGCCTCGCTCGACAAGTCTGTGCGCCACTCTGTGCCGAAGCCCTCTGCGCTCGTCCTCAATTACCCCGCGAACCCCACCGCCGTGGTCGCGGACCTCGATTTTTATCGGGAGGTGGTCGCCTTCGCGAAGAAGCACGAGCTGATCGTGCTATCTGACCTCGCCTACGCTGAGATCTATTTCGACGGCGCGCCGCCGTCGATTCTTCAGATTCCCGGCGCGATCGATATCGCTGTCGAGTTCACCACCCTTTCCAAGACCTACGCCATGCCGGGATGGCGCGTCGGCTTCGCCGTCGGCAACGAGCGGCTGATCCATGCGCTCACGCGGGTCAAGTCCTATCTTGATTATGGCGCCTTTACGCCAATTCAGGTAGCGGCCGCTGCAGCGCTCAACGGGCCGCAGGACTGCATCGCCGAGATCCGCGCCATCTATAAGCGCCGCCGCGATTGCCTGGTTGACGCCATCACTCGCGCCGGTTGGCAGATCCCGTCACCGCCTGCCACCATGTTCGCCTGGGCGCCGATGCCAGAGATGTTCGCCCATCTCGGCTCACTCGAATTTTCGAAGCTGCTTTTGGAAAAGGCGAGCGTTGCCGTGTCGCCTGGCGTCGGCTTCGGCGAATATGGCGAAGGCTATGTGCGCATTGCGCTCGTCGAGAACGAGCAGCGCATCCGCCAGGCCGCGCGCAACATCCGTAAGTTCCTCACCGAGTCCGCGAGGACTCTGCACAACGTTATTCCTATTGCCTCGAAGGCGAATAGGTCGTTCTGATCCTTTTCCATGAATGATGGACTGAAGGTAGGGCTGGCTGGGGTCGGCACGGTAGGCTCCGGACTGTTGCGGCTGCTCGAGGCGCGCAAGGGCGAGCTTGCGGCGCGCGCCGGGCGTCCGATTGAGGTCACCGCCGCCTCGGCCTTGAACCGACACAAAAATCGCGACTGCGACATTTCTCGGCTGCGTTTCGTCAACGATCCCATTGCTCTCGCCAAGGAGCCCGGGATCGACGTCTTCGTCGAGCTGATCGGCGGAGAGGAGGGCGTCGCAAGGGACTCGGTCGAGGCGGCGCTCGCCTCGGGGAAGCACGTGGTCACCGCCAACAAGGCCCTGCTTGCCCATCACGGGACGAGCCTCGCCGCACTCGCCGAGAAGCACGGCGTTGCGCTCAATTTCGAGGGCGCAGTTGCCGGCGGCATTCCCGTAGTGAAAGTCATCCGCGAGAGCCTGCAAAGCAACAACATCGCCCGCGTCTACGGCATCCTCAACGGCACCTGCAATTACATCCTCACTTTGATGGAACAGGAGGGCCGAAGCTTTGCCGACGTGCTGAAAGAGGCGCAGAAGCAAGGCTATGCCGAGGCCGATGCCACCTTCGATATTGGCGGCTTCGATACCGCCCATAAGCTCTCCCTTCTTACGAGCCTCGCCTTCGGCACGCGCGTCAGCTTCGAGTCGGTCTATATCGAGGGCATCGAGAGCATCACGCCGGCCGATATCGAGGCCGCCGGCGATCTCGGCTATCGCATCAAGCTGCTCGGCGTTGCGCTGCGCACCGACAGCGGCATAGAGCAGCGCGTGCACCCGACCATGGTGCCCAAGGACACAGCAATCGCCGAAGTTGACGGGGTATTGAATTGCGTGGCGATCGACGGCGATTTCGTCGGCGATGTCACGTTGGTGGGCCCGGGTGCGGGCGGTGGGCCGACCGCCTCATCGGTGACGAGCGACCTCATCGACATCGCCCGCGGCCACATCCTGCCGCCGTTCGGGACCAAGGCAAAGAACCTCAGGCCCTATAAGCGCGCACAGATGCGCGCCCATGAAGGCGGCTACTACATCAGGCTTTCAGTTTATGACCGCACCGGCGCATTCGCCGCGATTGCCGGCCGTATGGCAGAGCAGGGCATCTCGATCGAAAGCATCGTGCAGCGCCGCCCGAGCGCCGAGTTGCCCGGCCTTAACCGCCGGTATGAAGGCTCGTCGGCCAACGTGGTCATGATCACCCATCAGACCACCGAGGCTGCGATCCGCAAAGCGCTTGCCGCCATCGAGCGGGACGGCCATGTCGACGCAAAGCCGCAGATGATCCGCATCGAAAAACTGTGATACTGAATAGGTAGCCCTACAGGCGACGATAAAAGATCGCATGAGGGAAGGGAGAAACGCCCGTGTCGAAGGCTCACGCCAAGACCGAGATCGATCGCGCTTTGGCGCTCGACATCGTTCGCGTCACGGAGGCGACCGCCGTCGCTGCCGCGTTGTGGCGGGGCCGCGGCAACGAGGCTGCTGCCGACGAAGCGGCCGCCGTCGCCATGTATCGCGAGCTCGCGCGGCTTCCGATCGAAGGCGTGGTCGTGGTGGGGGAAGGAGAGGAGAACGAGACCCCGCTCCTCTATATTGGCGAGACCGTTGGCGCGGGCGAGAACTCGGGGCTGAAAGTCGACCTCGCCGTCGATCCCGTTGAAGGCTCGACCCTCTGCGCCAAGGCCCTGCCAAATGCCCTCTCGGTGCTTGCTCTCGCCGAGCGCGGCAGCCTTCTCAAAGTGCCGGTCATCTATATGGACAAGATCGCCGTCGGGCTCGGCTTTCCAGAGGGCCTGGTTGATCTCGACGCCACCCCGGCGGACAATCTCAAGGCTCTAGCTCAAGCCAAGGGCGTGCCGGTGAGCGAGATCACGGTCTGCATTCTCGACCGCCCTCGCCATGCCAAGCTGATTGAGGAGGTGCGCGGTGCGGGCGCAGCGCTGCGGCTGATCGGCGACGGCGACATTGCCGGTGTGATCCACGTGACCGAGCCTCTCGAAACGGGCATCGATATTTACATGGGGGTTGGCGGAGCCCCTGAAGGCGTGCTCGCCGCTGCGGCGCTCGCCTGCATTGGCGGACAGATGCAAGGGCGGCTAATCGCGGCAAACGACCAACACCGTGCACGAGCGCGCGCCGCCGGCATCCATGATCTCGGCCGCAAATACTCGATGCGCGACATGGTGATGGGGGACCTGTCATTCGCCGCGACCGGCATCACCGACGGGTCACTGCTCGAAGGTGTGCGCTTCACGCGTGAGGCCGTGTTCACCCACACTGTGGTGATGCGCGCCTCGACCCGCACGGTGCGCTGGATGAAGACCGAGCACCCCGACCTCAGCAAGTTCGACTGACCGGAAGGCCAAGCGAATCAGCTTACACTGCCGCTTCAATTTGGAGCGAAGTGGAAGCGTAGCGGCATGACGGCGGCCTTCAAATATATAACCGCCGATGGCGGGAATACGCGGGCGCTGCTTGGCGTAGAGCAGTCCGCCCGGGGCTATCGCTGGGTTGAACGTCTCGACGCGGGCAGAACTCTTGCGGCCACCGCCATTTCCCAAGCGCATGGCTTGCCTGAGCTGCTTGGCCGCGTTCTCGCTGCACGCGGTGCCGAGCCCCACACCGTTTCGCGCTATCTCGACCCCTCCATTCGTATGCTTCTGCCCGATCCTGCACGGCTGCAGGACATGGAGAAGGCGGCCCAGCGCTTTGCCGCCGCCATTAAAGCGCGGGAGCCGATTGCGATCTTCGGCGACTACGACGTCGACGGCGCGGCGTCGGTCGCCCTGGTTGAGCGATACCTACGCGCGCACGGTCAAAGCGCAGTCACCTATATCCCCGACCGGCTTACCGAGGGCTACGGCCCGTCACCCGCCGCCCTGGCCGGACTTGTGAGAGATGGCGCGCGACTCATCCTCACTGTCGATTGCGGCACGACGGGAGAGGCCGCCATTGCCGCCGCGAACGAGGCCGGCGCAGAGGTCATTGTTATCGATCACCATCAGGCGGACGAAGCTCTGCCGCCGGCCTTCGCAGTGCTCAATCCGAACCGGCATGACGACCTCTCCGGACAGGGCCACCTCGCTGCTGCCGGCGTGGTGTTCCTGTTCCTGGTCGCGACCACGCGCGCCCTTCGTCGCAAAGGTTATTATCGCGACCGTGCCGAGCCCGACCTGCTTGGCCTGCTCGATCTCGTTGCGCTCGCAACAGTGTGCGACGTCGTCCCGCTCAAGGACGCGAACCGCGCCTTCGTGGCCCAAGGGCTCAAGGTCTTGCGGCTTAGACACAATCAGGGCCTACGGACCCTGGCCGATGCGGCCCATATCGACGAGGCACCGTCCTGCTACACGCTCGGTTTTATCTTGGGCCCGCGCATCAATGCCGGCGGCCGGATCGGCGCGTCGAGCCTTGGTGCCAAGCTGCTTGCGCTCGACGACGAGATAGAGGCTCGCGCCATCGCTGCGAGGCTTGAGGCGCTTAATGTCGAGCGCCGGGCAGTCGAGGAGCGCATGCTCGAGGAAGCCTTCGCTCATGCCGAAGCTGCACTTGCGCACTATCCCGATCGGCCTCTTTTCTTCCTCAGCGCCGAAGGTTGGCACAGAGGCCTGCTCGGGTTGATCGCGGGGCGCGTCGCCGAGCGCTTCCGTCGTCCGACCTTCGTTGCGGCGCTTGAGCCTGACGGCACGGCGACTGGTTCGGCGCGCTCGATTGCCTCGGTCGATCTTGGCGCGGCGATCAGGGCCGCCGTGCACGAAGGACTGCTGATCAAAGGCGGCGGCCACGCCATGGCGGCGGGCTTTAAGCTCGAGCGGAGCAAGCTAGATCCACTTGAGGCGTTCTTACTTGAGCGTCTCGCAAGACCCGTTGCGCAAGCGATGTCCGTCCGTGAGCTCGCGATCGACGGCGCGCTCTCAGCCGGCGGAGCGAATCTCGAGCTGATGGATCTGCTCGAGCGTGCCGGACCTTATGGGCCAGGACATCCAGAGCCGCGCTTCGTCTTTCCGGCGCACCGTTTGAGCCGCGTTCGCAACATCAAGGAGGCGCATGTGCGTTGCACGCTGCATGCCTCCGACGGCGCGCGCATCGAGGCTTGTGCCTTCCGCGTCACCGAGACATCGCTCGGCAAGTTGCTGTTGAAAGGTGAGGGGTTGCCGCTCCACGTCGCAGGGCATCTGCGCCGCACGAGCTGGCAGGGGAGGGAGAACGTCGAGCTGATGATCGAGGACGCCGCCGATTCTCGCGGAAACACGCTCTAAGCCGGATTGTTGCGGCGCCCGTCAAAGCTTTCTATATGACGGCTCAACCGGTACGCCCCCTTCGTCTAATGGTCAGGACGTCAGGTTTTCAACCTGAAAACAGGGGTTCAATTCCCCTAGGGGGTACCACGTCCTGCCCCGCACCCTACCACTTGCCGGAGTTCGGCATGGAGGCCCAAGGCTCCTGCTTCGGCTTCGGTTTTCCCTTTTGTAACAACTCGATAGAGATATTGTCGGGCGACCTGATAAAGGCCATGTAGCCGTCGCGCGGCGGCCGGTTGATGGTAACTCCATTCTTGATCAGACGCTCGCATGTCGCATAGATGTCGTCGACCTCGAAAGCGAGGTGACCGAAGTCTCGTCCCTCGCCATAGACCTCGGGATCCCAGTTATGGGTGAGCTCGACCTGCACATCCTCATCGCCGGGCGCGGCGAGGTAGTAGAGCGTGAAGCGGCCTTGCGGATTTTCCATCCGCCGCACTTCCTTCAAGCCGAGCTTGTTGCAATAGAAGTCGAGCGACTTGTCGACGTCGGAGATGCGCACCATCGTGTGCAGATACTTCATCTGATGTCGCCTC
>DATFVO010000101.1:0-3300 GCA_035260265.1 Methyloceanibacter sp. | reverse complement strand
GGGCAAGGGCTTCCTGTCGCCCATCGAAGAGATCCTCGAGGACCTGCGCAATGGTCGCATGATCATCCTCGTGGATGCCGAGGATCGCGAGAACGAGGGTGACCTCGTGATCCCGGCGCAGATGGCCACTCCCGATGCCATCAACTTCATGGCCAAGCATGGCCGCGGCCTGATCTGCCTATCGCTGACGCAGCAACGCGCGACGCAACTGCGTCTGGAATTTATGGCGCGGCAGAACGAGGCCAGGAATCGCACGGCCTTCACCGTTTCCATCGAGGCCCGCGAGGGTATCGCCACCGGCATCTCGGCCCATGATCGTGCGCGCACCATCGCCACCGCCATCGATCCCACCAAGGACTACAAGGACATCGTCTCTCCCGGGCACGTCTTCCCGCTGATCGCACGCGAGGGCGGCGTGCTCGTGCGCGCCGGCCACACGGAGGCCTCGGTCGATCTCGCTCGCATGGCCGGCCTGTTTCCGGCAGGCGTGATTTGCGAAATCATGAATGACGACGGAACCATGGCACGTATGCCGGATCTTGTCGCCTTCGCACAGCGGCACGGACTGAAGATCGGCACCATCGAAGACCTGATCGGCTACCGGCTGCGCCATGATCGCATTGTGCGGCAGGTGGCCAAGACCTCGGTCGACAGCCTGTTTGGCGGCAGCTTCGATCTTCACGTCTATGAGACCACGGTGCAGCCCGTCGAGCATCTGGCCCTGGTCAAGGGGGATCTTGGCGCCCCCGGCCCGGTGTTGGTGCGCGTGCACGCCGTCAACGTGCTCGCTGATTTGCTCGGCATCGGCAGCAGCGAGGGCACGCGCGGCGCGCTGATTGAAAAGGCGATGCAGGAGATTGCCCGCGAAGGCCGCGGCGTCATCGTCCTCATTCGCGACTTGCGACCGAAGGGCGTGTCGAGTTCGATCGCGCAGAATGCCGAGCGCAAGAAGCGCAAACACGGCGATCCGGAACGCCGGCGCGTCGAGATCGGCGTCGGCTCGCAGATTTTGCGTGAGCTGGGTGTCAGCGACATGGTGCTGCTGTCGAACGCCCCACCCTCGCGCTATGTCGGGCTCGAGGCGTTCGGCCTGCGCATCGTCGGTCAACGTCGAATCGGTTGAGCGGCCGATGGCACGCAAGCAGCAAGCCGCCGAGGCCGTGAGCGCCACCGGACAAGTGTGCGGCGCCCACATCCTCATTATCGAAGCACCCTATTACCAGGAAATCGCCAAGGAGCTGGTCGACGGTGCGATCGCCGAGCTCGAGGCCTCGGGCGCGAGCTACGAGCGCGTGGTGGTACCGGGCGCACTCGAGATACCGCTGGCGCTGGCGCAAGCGGTGAAGGCCGATCTGATCGGCTCGGACGATGCCGACGCCCGCTTCGATGGCTGCGTCGTACTCGGTTGCGTGATCCGGGGTGAAACAACCCACTACGAGACGGTGTGCGACAACGCCAACCGCTGGCTGATGCAGATCGCGGTCAACAATGCCATCCCGCTCGGCAATGCCATTCTGACGGTGAACACCGAGGCTCAGGCGCTGGAGCGGGCGCGCGGTGGACGCAAAGGCAAGGGTGCGGAAGCGGTACGGGCTTGCCTGGCGCTCGTCGCCTTGGAGCGCGTGTTTGCCGAGGACCTGGCATGAACGCGCCGAAAGCGAAACGTGACAAAAGCACGGATGTGTCGCGCAGCCAGGCCCGGTTGGCGACGGTGCAGGCGCTCTACCAGATGGATCTGGCGCAGACCGACCTGGTTGAGGTCATCGAGGAGTTCAGGCAGCATAGACTGGGCGCCAGCGGCGACGGCAACGGCATGGTCGAAGCCGATCAGGAACACTTTGCGCAGGTCTTGCGCGGGGTGGTAAAGCGGCAGCTCGACATCGATCCGTTGATCGATCAGCAGCTGGCGACCGGCTGGCGCCTGGCGCGCATCGATTCGATCGTGCGCGCGATCCTGCGTGCGGCAACCTTCGAATTGATCGCGCTACCCGATATCCCGCCGCGTGTGATCATCAGCGAATACATCGAAGTCGCGCGTGCCTTTTTCGAGGGCGACGAGCCGCGGCTCGTCAACGGCGTGCTCGACCAACTCGCGCGCAAGCTGCGACCCGGCACGCTGCCGGAGCGCGACTGAAGCTTTCTGGCATGGCTACTCCGCCGCCTCGCCGCGCGGCGCCAGGGCGGGCCCCATCTCCGACCAGAGCAGGCGCAGGGCCGAGACCAGGCGGTCGATGTCGGTGTCGGAATGCTGCGGGCTCGGCGTCAGCCGCAGCCGCTCGCTGCCGCGCGGGACGGTCGGGTAGTTGATCGGCTGCACGTAGATGCCGAAGCGCTCGAGCAGCGCATCCGTCATGCGTTTGCACAGCACGGGATCGCCGACCAGCAGCGGCACGATATGACTGGGGTTGTCCATCACCGGCAGGCCGGCCGCCTTCAGTCGTCCCTTCAAGGTGGAGACGCGCTCCTGATGGCGCTCGCGTTCGCTGCTGCTGACCTTGAGATGGCGGATGCTGGCGATGGCACCCGCGGCGAGAGCCGGAGCCAGCGAAGTGGTAAAGATGAAACCCGGCGCGTAGGAGCGGATCGCATCGCAAATATCGCGCGTGGCGGCGATATAGCCGCCCATGATCCCGAAGCCTTTGGCGAGCGTGCCATTAATGATGTCGAGGCGGTGCATCACCCGCTGCTGTTCGGCGAGGCCACCGCCGCGCGGGCCGTAGAGACCGACGGCGTGCACTTCGTCGAGATAGGTCAGGGCCCCGTATTTCTGGGCTAGATCACAAATGGCACCGATCGGTGCCATCACGCCATCCATCGAATAGACCGACTCGAAGGCGATGATCTTGGGATGCTCGATGGCAACCGTGCGCAACTTGGCCTCGAGGTCGGCAAGATCATTGTTGCGCCAGATCCGTTTCTCGCCGCCACCATTGCGAATGCCGGCGATCATCGAGGCATGGTTTTTCTCATCGGAAAAGATGACGCATCCGGGCAGCAGCTTTTGCATGGTGGCCAACGTCGTGTCGTTGGCGACATAGGCCGAGGTGAAGAGCAGCGCCGCCTGCTTGCGGTGGAGGTCGGCAAGCTCGGCCTCGAGCTCCACGTGATAGTGCGAGGTCCCCGAGATGTTGCGCGTGCCACCGGAACCGGCGCCGGTGGTATCGAGCGCCTCGTGCATGGCGGCAATGACGATCGGATTTTGCGCCATGCCGAGATAGTCATTGGAGCACCACACGGTGATCTGGCGCGGCCCTGAGGCGGCAAAATGCCGTGCCGCGGGAAATTGTCCCCGATTGCGAC
>DATFVO010000100.1:0-7523 GCA_035260265.1 Methyloceanibacter sp. | reverse complement strand
AATGTGCCTAGCGCGGCCGCTTTAAGAGAGAGAGGACCCGATACCGCTCGTCCGGACAACCAAGGGAGCGGTGAATGGTTTCACGCTCGCGCTTCCTTTTTGCGAGCGGGTCATTTCGTCCCCATAGGACCTCCGAAAAATCAAGCCTTGCAGTTTTGCCATTGATAGCTGCAACTCTGGCGCCAACAAACCGGCGAGCCAGATGGCCAACGAAGAGACCTTAGCGGTGTTGGAGAAGCGTCTTGGGCGGCGCCAGGCACGGCAGCGTCTCGGCATCGAGAAGGATCACGAAGCGCAAGTCTTCGGCCAGGGGCTGAACTTCTTTCACATCGAGAACTTGCCCCTGTCGCACGCCCTGGTCCGCGCGGCCTTGATGGCGTCGGGCCTCTATTGGCGGGGCGTCAGCAACGCCGCCTGCGTCGAGCTCAGGCATCACCGCGTCGCGCTCCGCCGACTGCCGGCCTCCTTTGACGGCTTCACCATCCTTCAGCTCAGCGATCTGCACATCGATACTAGCAGGAGAGCAGTGGAGCGCGTCATTATGCTGCTCAAGGGGCTCGATTACGACCTGTGCGTGCTGACCGGAGACTACCGCGGCGAGACTTACGGTCGTTATGAAGAGGCGCTCGCCGGCATGGCCAAGATCCGCGCCGCGCTCAAGGGCACCGTCTATGGCGTGCTCGGCAACCACGACACGATCCTGATGGTGCCTGGCCTCGAGGAGATGGGAATCAAGGTCCTTCTCAACGAGGCCGTTACCATCGAGCGCGCTAGCGACCGCATCCACCTCGCCGGCATCGACGACGCTCACTTCTATCGCGTCGACAATATCGAGAAGGCGGCCTCAGGAATCCCTCACGACGAATTTTCGATCCTCATCTCGCATACGCCGGAGATCTACCGGCAGGCGGCGCACGCCGACTTCGATCTTCTGCTGAGCGGCCATACCCATGGCGGGCAGATTTGCCTCCCGGGCGGAATCCCGATCACGCTCGATTCGGCCCTGCCACGGGCCTTTGGCTCGGGCTCGTGGAAGTATCACGACATGATCGGCTACACCTCTGCCGGGGCTGGCACGACCATCGTCCCCACGCGTTTCAATTGCCCTCCTGAGATCACGCTGCATCATCTGCGTGTGCCCGGCGGCGCGAGCGCCGATCAATAAGGACGGTCGCGAATATGCCAGCGGAAGAGGATTGGGGAGAGGATCAGCCCTCCTGCAAAGAAGATCGCCACGCCAACGAAGATGTCGAGAAACGTCACTGGAAGCAGCAGGCGGCACGCGGCAAGGGGGAAGAGCGACTCAGGGACGTGATCGAGACCGATCGCCATGCTGCTCGCAGGGAGGCCAAGCCTGCGCTTCACGAAACTCGAGAACAGATCGCCGGCGACGGAGCCGGCAGCGATTAAGGCCCCAACTTGCCAGTCAAATCCCATCAGCCAGGCGGCAAGTGGAGTCGCCAGAAGCGAGAAAATAACGCCCCTAACAGTCTTCGCAGGCCCGAACAGAGGCTGGCCGTCGGGCAATGGCAGACCGCCGTCAACCGGCTGGGCGAACCGATCGCCGAGCCCTTTCTTGGCGAACACCGGGGCCCCGTTGGCCACGACGAGGAGGACCAGGAGCTGAAAGAGCAGAGTCGGATGCATGGTGCCGTCCTGTGGCCACGAAAACGCCCGGGCCCGGGCCTAGCCAAAAGCTCATAACTCCCCACCGCGGCCATCCAACGCCAATCCAGCATCAAATGAACCCTTGCCCCTGAACCAGGGTTTAGCGCAATTCTGCCCGCCCGACCGAAGCAGCTAGGCATCAGCATGACCGTCGAAACAAGAAGAAGAGCGGCCGCAACGGCTGCGCAAGGGACCGCGGTCGCGGTGCTCGCCGCCATCGGCGTCTGTCACATGCTGAACGATGTGATCCAGTCGCTGATCATGGCGATCTATCCCATGCTCAAGGAGAATCTCGCCCTCAACTTTCATCAGATCGGGCTCATCACCTTCACCTTTCAATTCACTGCCTCGGTGCTGCAGCCGGTGGTCGGCTACTACACCGACCGCTACCCCACGCCCTATTCGCTCGTGCTCGGCATGGGGTCCTCGCTGGTCGGGCTGGTGCTGATCGCGTTCGCCACGAGCTATCTGTTCGTGCTCGCGGCAGCCGCGCTGATCGGTATGGGCTCTTCAGTCTTTCATCCCGAATCCTCGCGTGTGGCCCGGCTCGCCTCAGGTGGCCGGCACGGCCTGGCGCAATCCGTGTTTCAAGTGGGCGGTAATTTCGGTACGGCACTCGGGCCCCTGCTCGCGGCATTCATTGTGCTGCCCTACGGGCAGCACACCATCAGCTGGTTTTCGCTGGTCGCGTTGACCGGCATGGTGCTGCTCGCCGTCATCGGCTCCTGGTACGGCAAGACATTGAAGCTGAAGCGCATCTCAATGGCCGAAGAGCGCGAGGCGATGGCCAAGGCAACCCACGGGAAGGTGGGGCGCTCGATCGCCATCCTCATGGCGCTGACGTTCTCCAAGCACTTCTATCTCGTCAGCATCACGAGCTTTTACATCTTCTACCTGATCCACACTTTCGGGGTCTCGGTGCAGAGCGCGCAGCTGCACCTGTTCTTGTTTCTGTTCGCGGTCACTGCCGGAACGGTGATCGGCGGACCGATTGGCGATCGCATTGGCTCGCGCCGCGTGATCTGGTGGTCGATCCTTGGCGTGCTGCCCTTTACGCTGGCGCTCCCTTATGTCGGCCTGTTTTGGAGCGCGGTCTTAAGCGTGATCATCGGGCTGATCCTAGCCTCAGCCTTCCCTGTTATCCTCGTTTATGCGCAAGGGCTGATACCGGGCCGCGTCGGCATGGTGGCTGGCCTGTTTTTTGGCCTTGCCTTTGGCATCGCTGGTGTCGGCGCCGCTTTTCTCGGCTGGCTCGCGGACGTGACCTCGATCGAGTTTGTTTACCATGTTTGTGCCTTCCTGCCGGCCATCGGCCTGCTTGCGGCATTTTTGCCCGAGACCGCAAAGCCGAAACGCGGACGAGCCCGAGCAGCGAGGTGATCAAGGGCTGGCGGGGTAAGCCTTGGCCAAGATGACGGCACTCGTGTCGCCTATTTCCTTTTCTTTGTTCAAACTGGGTCTTGGCCTCGTCTTTGAGCGTACCGAGATGAGAGCTTCTGCATAGCGTTTCGCGGTCGTTTTTGCTCGCCGATGCTAGGTGAAACAGTAAAGCCGAGACAGGGGCTCAGCCTGTGGTTATTATGTTTTTCCGATCCCGGCCGGAGGCTGTGCCGGGTTTAATCAGTTGCCGAGTGCGGCGGCCGGCAGGGCTCAAGTGGTCTTGCGTGCAACCTGCCAGCCCGCTCGGGCGTTGAGGCGAAGTCAGTTAACGAGGGGCAAGCAAATGCGTGACATAAGAGGGGACCTGCAAGACCGTGCCAGCCTGCTTGAAGAGCAGATCAATGCTCACGAGGCTCAATTCGAGAAGCTCGTGGAGCAAATAAGGGCCGAGCATGAAGCGAGGCTCGAGGACCTAAGAGCCGAATTTGACGCGGTAACGAAACTGCTCGAGCTCGAGCAACGCCGGCTGGGCAGTGCACCACAGGCGCCGAAAGCCGCGCCGGTGCAGCCAACGCCTCAGGCTGTCCATGAGTCATCCCATCAAAGCGCGCACCAACCGGCGGCGCATCAAGGGCATCAGAGCGTTCATCAGCCCGCGCAACAGCCTGCACCGGCACCCCAGCCGCCGCTTTCCGATTTCCTGGTCCGCAAGCTGAACGAGGTCGGCGCCATGTCGCGTGACGATCTACGGCGCTTATCCCTGCAGGAAGGCTATTTTGCCGATGCCGACAGCGCCGATCGTGCCGTGCATGCAACCCTGCTCAATGTGGTGAAGGCGGGCCTTATCAGGCAGCTGCCGAACGGCAACTTCGCGCCGGCCACGGTGCTCGATACGATTAGGCTTCGACGCGCGATGTAGCGCCGCGCAAGAGTTTCACCACGTCACTGCGAACCTTTTCCTCGGCGTAGCGCGCGAGCGCCTTGCGGTCGGGGAATTGATCGAGCGGCACCGGCGGCCCGATGCGGATATAGACGTCGAGGGGCCCGAGGCCGAGCAGCTTCCAGGCGTGGCTCGCCATATCCATGTCGCCGTACCAGGCGACCACCGGCCTGCCGCGCCGGCAGAGTGGCAGCCCATAGAGCTTGGTGTAGGTGAGGGCGAGAGTCTGGGCAGAGACGTTGGCCCCCATCAGGGCGCCGCCGATTGGCTTTACCGCGGCGAACAGCGCCGTCTTGAACGGCACGACGCTGTTTCCGTCGCTCGAGGTTCCTTCCGCAAACAGCACGACATGATCGCCGCTTTGCAGGCGCCTCAGGATCTCGTTTGCCCTATGGCCGACCTGGTCTCGCCGCATGCGATCGACGAATACCGAGCGCTGCAGCTTGGCGAGCCAGCTCACGAATGGCCACGAGGCCACTTCCTGCTTCGCCACGAACGACACCGGCACCACCGCCGAGAGGACAGTGATGTCGAGCCACGACACGTGGTTCGAGATCAGCAGCACGCCCTGTTCTTCCGCAACCTCGCCATCGATATGGAGGCGGATGCCGACGATCCTGCAGACCTGGCGATGGTACCAATGCGGGAAGGTGCGAGCATAACGCGAGCCGGTCGCGAGAAACACGAGCTGGACCGGCATCAACGGAACGGTGAAAAGGAAAAAGGTCGCCAGCACTAGGAATGCGCGCACGCTTCTCATGACGCGGGACTCTGAGAAAAGGGGCGCATGAATGGCAGGGGCTTTTTGGACTCTCGCTATTTGCCGTTCTTGAGCGGCATGCCGAACAGCTCGAGCCTGTGGCCGATCAGGCGAAAGCCGAGCTCGCGCGCTACATTCTCCTGCAGCTTCTCGATTTGCTCGTTGGAGAACTCGATGACCTCCCCAGTCTTGACGTTGATCAGGTGGTCGTGGTGGCCGAGCCCCGCCGGCTCGTAGCGCGCGCGTCCGTCGCCGAAATCGTGGCGCTCGAGGATGCCAGCGCCTTCGAACAGACGCACGGTGCGGTAGACAGTGGACAGCGAGATGCGCGGATCGCGCGAAGACGCCCTGCGATAGACCTCTTCGACGTCGGGATGATCCTCTGCCTCGGACAAAACCTTAGCGATGGTCCGGCGCTGCCCCGTCATGCGCATGCCCTTCTCGGAGCAGAGACGCTCCAGCCTGCTTTCCGCTGTGGCAAATTTGGGCATCTCGCTTATGCCTTGCCGCCCGGTCTTTGGCTAGGGCTGCGCCATCATCTTCGGCGCGCCGTCAAAGGGCAAGGCTGAAGATCGCGGCGTCGGCTCCGTGCTCATAGTAGCGCGCGCGACGTCCCACGGCGATGGCGCCAAGCGAGCGATAAAGTCTAAGCGCCGCCACATTGCTGTCCTCGACCTCGAGGAAAAGTTGCTTTGCACCACTCTCGCCGAGCGTTGTCATGGCTGATTTGAGGAGAGCCCTGCCAAGACCTGCTAGCCGCCATTGTGGGGCCACGGCCAAGGTCAGCAGCTCCGCCTCGTCGGCGGCCTTGCGCGCGATGAGAAATCCCGCCGGCGTGCGGCGTGAATCATCGTTGATTGAGGCGAGCAGGCAGATCGTGTCGGGGCTCGCGATGAAGGTTGTCATGGCCGCCTCATCCCAAGGTCGAGGGAAACAGCTCTGGTGAAGAGCGGCCATGATGGCGGCATCGAACGGCGTCGCGCGCTCCACCGTGATGTCCATGAGCATCAGCGCCGCGCCACGGCGTCCGGCTGAGGCCGGGCATCCGACGGGCGAAGATAAAGCGGGCGAAGTGTGGGAACGGTTTCGCCGCTCTCGAGCGCGATCTCGGCAAGCGAAGCGGCGCTCGGTTGAAGTTCGGGCAAAGCAGTTTGGACTTTGCGGCCATGCTGCGCGGCTGCTTCGAAGAGAAGTGAAGCACCGCTGCCTACGGCAGTTCGGAGGGTCCTCGGCAGCAATGGTAGGGTGTCCTCAGGCGAGACGAGGAGCGGGCCGTCAAGTTTGCCACCTGCGTCGTCATACAGCCCGAGATAGAGCATGCCGCGCCGGGCATCGACCGCGACGGCAAACGGTGCACCTTCCGCGATCCCCGTCGAACGCGCAGACCGTGCCATCACCGTGAGGCTGTCGATGCCGTAGAGCTTTGCTGGCGTGACGAGGGCAAGGCCGCGCGCGGCGGCAACGGCGATACGGACGCCGGTGAAGCTGCCTGGCCCTGTCGTTGCTGCGACCAGATCGAGCGCGGCGAAGTCGAGCCCCGCCTCTTCCATCACCTCCGCGATCATCGGCATCAGCGCCTCGGCGTGGCCGCGCGCCATCAGCGCCTCGCGCGCAAATAGGCCGCGTGCCGTGCTTCCCGCGCGCAGGGCCGCGGCGGAGCAGGCTCCCATGCTCGTGTCGAGCGCGAGAATGTTCATGGGAATTTCTTAGATGATCTTTGCCATCTCGTCGAAGCTGAAGCGCGGCGAGCGCGCGAACAGCTTCTCGCCGTCGCCATGGCCGAGATTGCACAGGAAATTCGATTTGATGTTGGTGCCGGCGAAGAACTCGCGATCTTGCCGGCATTGTCGAAGCCGGACATCGGTCCGGTGTCGAGGCCGAGCGCCCGCGCAGCCATGATCAGATAGGCGCCTTGCAGCGTGCCGTTGCGGAAAGCGGTGTCGAAGATCTTCGGCTCGTCACCTTCGAACCAGCTTCTGGCATTGGTGTGGGGAAAGAGATTGGGCAGGTAAAGATAGAAATCGAGGTCGTAGCCGATGATGGTGCAGACCGGCGCCTTCATGGTCTTGTCGCGGTTGCCTTCGGAGAGATGCGGCTTGAGACGCTCCTTGGCCTCGCGCGATTTGACGAACAGGAGACGGGCCGGGCTGCAATTTGCCGAGGTCGGGCCGAGCTTCAGGAGATCGACAAGCTCGTGCAATAGCGCGCCGGGCACCTCTCCTATGAGCGAGTTGTGCGTCCGGGCGTTTCGGAACAACTGGTCCAGGCAGGCTGCGGGAAGCTTGCCGCTCAAACCGGGCGGACCTCTTGCACCTCAGGGATGAAGTGCTTGAGCAGGTTCTCGATACCGTGGCGGAGCGTCGCCGTCGAGCTCGGGCAGCCGGAGCAGGCGCCGCGCATATGCAGGAACACAACGCCGTCACGGTAGCCCTGGAAGGTGATGTCGCCGCCGTCCTGGGCGACCGCAGGGCGCACCCGCGTCTCGAGCAGCTCCTTGATGGTCCTGACCGTCTCCTCATCCTCTGGCGCGAACTCTTCGTCAGCCTCTCCGGCTTTGGTCCCGGTGGGCATGCCCTCGGCCACGGCTTCGCCAGAGAGATAATGCTCCATGATGGCGCCGAGGATGGCGGGCTTGAGATGCTGCCACTCGCCTTCGCCCTTGGTCACACTGATGAAGTCCGAGCCGAAGAACACGCCGGTCACGCCGTCGATCTCGAACAGGCGGGAGGCGAGCGGCGAGCCCTTGCTCTCGGCGGGATCGCGGAACTCCATGGT
>DATFVO010000099.1:0-2433 GCA_035260265.1 Methyloceanibacter sp. | reverse complement strand
ACGCAGAACTTTATGGAACTGTTAATCTTAAATAAGGGTGAAGAATCGGAGCGGCGAGCGGCCGACGCTTTCCTATAAGGAAGCCCATGCTTTCCTATAAGGAATATGACAATGCGCAAGCGGTCGAGATCGTGCTTCCGGCCGCCTGTCGACCCAAGAGTTCGACAAGATCGCGGAGAAGCTCGAGGCCTTCATCAAGCGTCACGGGCAGATCCGCGTGCTCGAAGTGATCAAGGACTTCGAGGGCATGGACGCCGGCGCCTTCTGGCACGACGTCAAGTTCAGCCTAAGGCACGTTCAGGATTTCAGCCGGGTTGCTATCGTGATCAATCCTGACATGCATCATCTTTGGTCGAATTTGGTTGCGCCCTTCATGCGCTGCGACGTCGAGCATTTCTCCCCGGGCGAGACGGAGGCCGCGCGCGATTGGCTGATGTGGCCAGAGGGCGCCGTGGATTAGCTACTGCGCTGCAGGATTCGGCGACGGCTTTTCCTGGATTGAATTGAGGTAATCGATGATCGCCTCGACGTCGGCCGCGCTGAACACGAAGATCGGCATGTCGGGATGGCCCGAGACGATTCCCTCCGCGAGAGATTCGCCGAGGTCCTCGATCGGGTAGCGGTTCGATAGAGTCCGAAACGGCGGCGCCTCGGGGTGCGGACTATTTCCCTCCTTGCCTATGGCGTGGCAGCGGGAGCAATTCTCTTTGACCAGCATCTCGCCCTTGTCGGTGAGATCTTTCTCCACAGCCAGAGCCGGCGCCGTCGCAAGTCCAAGAAGCAAAGCCATGCCGAGTGCGACAAGCGCGATGCGCGCGTTAGTGCGAAATCGCCCAGCTCCGCCCAGCATCCCTCTCCCCACTCCGCAAGCCCGTGAAAAATGAAAGGCCGCGGGGCGCCTGTCATACCACCCCCACGGCCTTGTCAAAGTCTCCTTCGCAACAAAGCAATCAGGGTCAGGCCGCGATTGCTTGACTGAAGCTCGAAGCCTAGTGGCTCGTCTCGTGCTTCAGCCGCTCAATCTCATCCTTGAGACGCAGTTTTTGACGCTTCCACTCCGCGATCTTGAAGGGATCGGCCATCGGCCTGGCCTGTTCCTCTTCGATTTTACGATCGAGTGCGCGGTGCTTCTCGGATAGCTCCACGAGGTGTGCGTCAAGCGCCATATCGGACCTCCATATCAGTTGGTCTCGGGCCGGACATCATGTCAAATCGACGCCGATTTGTCTAATGCTGGCCTTGCGGTCTGCTGTCACTCTGTGCAGTGCAACAACGCGCGAAGTAGCTCTCGGGTTTTCCCCAAGGCCTTGCGCCGTACCCTGTTCGTCGCGATACTTTCGCGGTCCCAAAGGCAGCAAGGAGCAGGGACGTCCGATGGAGAGCGAGGAGATTCGCGAGCTCCGGGCGACCCTGCTTAGGCTCAAGCAGGAGCACCGGGATCTCGACAGCGCCATCAACGCGCTCGAGGAATCAGGCCGCGCCGACGCACTCCAACTCAAGCGACTCAAGAAGAAGAAGCTCTACCTCAAGGACGAGATCGCGCGCATCGAGGACCAGCTTCTCCCCGACATCATCGCGTAGGGTCACTGGGCAGCGTCATGGTGAGGTAGCGGGCCCTCGAACCATGCCTTGCCAAGCGAAGGCCGATCCTATAATCCCGCGTTTTCCGCGAGCCCCGGCTGCCTTCCCATGAGCCCAAGATGAGCGTTGCGAAGCCCGTCGTCGGCATCATCATGGGCAGCCGCTCAGACTGGCCGACGCTCAAGGCCGCGGCAGAGGTACTCGACTCCCTCAAAGTGCCCTACGAGACGAAGGTGGTGTCGGCGCACCGCACGCCGAAGCGGCTCTATAGCTATGCCACCAGCGCACGCGGGCGCGGTCTCAAGGTGATCATCGCTGGCGCGGGTGGAGCGGCGCACCTCCCGGGGATGACCGCCTCGATGACAGAGCTGCCGGTGCTCGGCGTGCCAATTGAGAGCAAAGCGCTCAAGGGGCTCGACAGCCTGTTGTCCATCGCGCAGATGCCGGCGGGCGTTCCGGTCGGCACGCTCGCCATCGGCGAGTCGGGTGCCACCAATGCAGGCATCCTGGCCGCCCAGATCCTCGCGCTCGATGACGCTCGCCTTGCCGCTCGCGTCGTGGCTTGGCGCGCGGCGCAGACCGACGCTATTCCCGAAGCGGTCGAGGGATAATGCCTGATGCTCCGTTGCCGCCCGGCGGCACGATCGGCATTCTCGGCGGGGGCCAACTCGCCCGCATGCTCGCCATGGAAGCGGCGCGGCTCGGGCTCAAGACTCACATCTATTGCGACGAGGCTAACGCGCCCGCCTTCGATGTCGCTGCTCAAAGCACCGTCGGGAGCTATGCCGACCGAGATGCGCTTGCCCGATTTGCGGGCGTGGTCGAGGTAGTGACTTGCGAGTTCGAGAACGT
>DATFVO010000098.1:0-5200 GCA_035260265.1 Methyloceanibacter sp. | reverse complement strand
GCGCGCACGATGCGCTGCTGGATGGTCGGCTCCGGCACGAGGAAGGCGCGGGCAATCTCCTCCGTGGTCAATCCGCCCAGCAGGCGGAGCGTCAACGCCGCGCGCGCCTCTGGCGAGAGGATCGGGTGGCAGGAGATGAAGATGAGACGGAGGAGATCGTCGCCGACATCGTCGAGCGCCGCGTCGAGGTCTGGCGGTGTGTCCTGCTCGATCTCCAGCTCGTAACCGAGCTCGGCGTGCTTGCGGTCGGCGAGCTTGTTGCGGCGGAAGAGATCGACCGCCCGATGCTTGGCGGAGGCCATCAGCCAGGCGCCAGGCTTTTCGGGCATGCCTGACTTGGGCCATTGCTCGAGCGCAGCGACCAGCGCGTCCTGGGCAAGCTCCTCAGCAATGCCGACATCGCGCACCATGCGCGTGAGGCTGGCAATGAGCTTCGCCTGCTCGATCCTGAACACCGCCTCGATGGCGCGATGCGTATCGGTCGCCGTCATGGCGACCGATTCAGCATCTCAACCTGGCCGGGGCAAGGCATTGCCGCGCCTCTGCACCAGTATGACGTTGCTGTGACTTGACCTCCGCTGCGAGCCGCCGCTACTTTACAAAGCGTGACCGTCATTCGAGCAGCACTCATCATCCTGATCGAGTTCTCGGTGGCCCTAGTGCCGGTCGCGGGCGCCAAGGCTCACGTCTCGTTGCCCGCGTCTTCCGCCGTCGTTGCACACTCCGACTGCTGCTCGCAAGCGAAGGACTGCGACAAGCTCGCTGCTCACGGTCGTGACCGTCGACTCGGAACGCATCAGCCGCCGGACTAGGCCGGACCATTTTACTTCCGCCTCTGCCAGGCCGTCTTCTGCATCGCTTCGAAGCCTTCGGCAGCCTTCTGAACGTCTGAAGGAAACTCCTCGAACTCCATCACCTGACGAATCTCGATGACTTCGTTCTCGGAGGCAGGGCAGCGTTTGGCCCATTCGATCGCCTCCTCCTTTGACTTCACCTCGATCATCCAATAGCCGCCGATCACCTCCTTCGCCTCGGCGAACGGCCCGTCGGTCACCTTAGGCTTGCCGCCGGGAAACGAGACGCGCGCGCCTATCGACGGCGGATGGAGACCGTCAAGCCCGCGCAGCACGCCCGCCTTCTGCAGGGCTTCGTTGTACTTCATCATCGCTTCGACGGCCTTGGCGTCGGGCATGGTGCCGGCGGCCGCCTTCTCGTAGCCCTTGGGGATCATCAGCATCATGAATCGCATCGTGGTGTCTCCGTCTTGGGGGACGCGACGCCGCTTGCGCGGCGTCGCGTCACCTGTCGCGGTCGCAAAGCGGGGGTTAGACCGCGGCTTCAGCTTCGCGCGGCTGGCCGCACGGCTCGGGCTCGCCCGGCGCCGCCAGCTGGCGAAGCTCGCATTCACCTTCCCAGCCAGGCATGTGCGTCTTGTGCAAGGCCATGAAGCGCTCGGTCACCCTGATCATGTGAGCCTTCGACGGCACGTCGAAGATCGCATAGCCGCCGACGATCTCCTTGGCCTCGGTGAACGGGCCGTCGGTGACCGTGATCTTGCCGCCGGCAAGCCTCACGCGCGCGCCGGCGCTGGTCGGGTACAGGCCGCCAGACTGCACCATCACGCAGCCTTCCTTGGCGACTTCCTGCACAAGCTGGTTCACCGCGTCGATCATCGCCTTGGACGGGGGGCTCGATTTTCCTTCGGTGAGCTTTACCATCGATAAAAAGCGCATTTAAGTCTCTCCTCTTCGAATTCGGATCAGTTCGTTGCACTGGAATTTACGGATCGCGCCGGCGCCTATCTAGCCGACGCCCATCTCGCGGAAGCGGTCGATCGACTCGCTCTCGCCGAAGTCCTCGAGCTCGAACAGCTGGCGGACTTCGATCTCGCCGTCCTTCCCGTCGATCGACGGATTGGGGAAGCGCCTGGTCCATTCCAGCGCCTCCTCACGCGACTTAACCTGGATGATGGTGTAGCCGGCGATCAGCTCCTTGGTATTGGCGAATGGGCCGTCCGTCACGGTGCGCTTGCCGCCGGTGTATTTGATGCGCCAGCCCTTGGAGCTCGGCTGTAGGCCGCTCGCATCGAGCAGCACGCCGGCCTTCACCAGCTGCTCGTGGTAATCCGCCATGGCGGCGAACAGCTGCTCCGACGGTCTCACGCAGGCCTCGGAGTCCTTGGTGGCCTTGACGATAATCATGAAACGCATGGTTCACGTCTCCTTCGGTTCTGGCCGGCCCTTCTCTCGATTTTGGGCAGGCTCTACCGTCACGTCGAACGAGCGTCCTCGAAATCGACACGGCCCAAATAATTTTTTTCTTTGGCTTTTTGGCGTTGCGCTAGCCGCCCTTTTTGCCAGGGCGTTTGGCGAGCGCGGCCTCCAGCTCGGCGATGCGCCCCTTGAGGCGCTCGTTCTCCTCGCGGGCCTTCTGCGCCATGGCCTTGACCGCTTCGAATTCCTCGCGCTGCACCACGTCGAGGTCGCGCAACACCCGCTCGGCCTGGGCGCGAACCACGCTCTCGATCTCCTTGCGCACGCCCTCTGCCGCGCCGGCAGCGTCGGTGATGAGCTTGCCGAGCTCGTCGAAGAATCGGCCTGTGGTCTGCGTCATTGCCGTCCTTTCGAATTCCCAAGATGACTATGGGATGACGCTCGGCTTGGCGCAACCCGGGGAGCGGCCTTCCCCCGCCTTGACAGTCAGGCTGCGGCGGTCAAGGGTCGCCCGCTCTGTCAATTCAGCGCGTACGCAATGGACCTGCTCGTCATTCCTTATCACGTGATCGACCCAGTGGCGCTCGAAGTCGGGCCGGTGTCCATCCGCTGGTATGGGCTCGCCTATATGTCGGGTATTCTGCTCGGCTGGCTCTATGGCCGCTATCTCGTCTCGCGGCCCGAGCTTTGGGGCGGCAAGCCGGCGATGACGGTGCCGCAGGCCGACGACTTTCTATTGTGGATCACGCTCGGCATCGTGGTGGGCGGCAGGCTCGGCTTCGTTCTGTTCTACGAGCCGAGCTATTTCTGGCAGAACCCGGCGGAGATCCCGGCGGTCTGGAATGGCGGCATGTCGTTCCATGGCGGGCTGCTCGGCGTCGTGTTCGCCGTCTATCTGTTCGCCAAGATCAAGGGCATCAACGGGCTATCGCTCGGCGATGTCGCCTCGGCGTCGACGCCGTTCGGACTATTCTTCGGGCGCATCGCCAATTTCATCAATTCGGAAGTCGTGGGCCGCGTGAGCGACGTGCCCTGGGCGATGGTGTTTCCCGGCGCCGGAGACCAGCCGCGCCATCCGAGCCAGCTCTACGAGGCTGCGCTCGAAGGCGTGGTGCTGTTCATCATCCTGCGCATCGCGACGCACCGTTATCGCGCGCTCGAACGTCCGGGAACGGTGTTCGGCCTGTTCCTCATCTTCTACGGAATCTTCCGCAGTCTCGTTGAGGAGTTCTTCCGGGAGCCGCATGCCGGGCACCCGATGGATGTCGGCATTCTCACGCCGGGCATCGTCTATTCAATTCCCATGATCCTCATTGGCGCCTGGCTGATCTGGCGCGCGCGGCGGCAGCCCGCCCTCGCCTCATCGTGATGGGCGTCCAGCGTAAGCTCCAAGGTGTCGACACTCCGCTCGTGCAACGGCTGAAGGCGCGGATCGCGCGAGATGGACCGATCAGCGTCGCCGACTATATGGAAGCCTGTCTCGCCGATGCGCTCGCCGGCTATTACCGTACGCGCCAGCCAATCGGTGCGGCGGGCGACTTCATCACCGCACCTGAGATCAGCCAAATCTTCGGCGAGCTGCTGGGACTTTGGGCGGTCGCCGTGTGGCAAGCGATGGGCGAGCCGAGCCGCGTTATTGTCGCCGAGCTTGGGCCAGGACGCGGCACGCTCATGGCGGACGCGATTCGGGCCTGGCGGAGCGTGCCGAAATTTCTCGGCAGCGTCTCAGTCGCGCTGGTCGAGACGAGCCCGAGCTTGCGCGAGACGCAACACGCGACGCTTCGCGGCTCCCCCGCCCCGGTTCGCTGGCTTGACAGCATCGAGGACGTGCCCCAAGGGCCGCTCATCGTCATTGCCAATGAGTTTATCGATGCATTGCCGGTGAGGCAGTTCGTGCGGGAGGGCAGCATCTGGCGCGAGCGCTGCGTCACCGTGTGCCGCGACGGCGATCTCGCTTTCACGTTGGGAAAGATGATCAAAGACAGCGATCTGCCCGAGGCAGCGCGCGGGCTCGATTTTCCTGACGGTGCGATCTTCGAGACACGCCCAGCGGCCGCTTCAGTCCTCGCCGCTCTCGCTGCGCGCGCGGCAAGGGCGCCGCTTGCCGCCCTTTTCATCGATTACGGCCACGAGCAGTCAGGCTCCGGCGACACGCTGCAAGCCGTGTATCGCCACAAGTTCGCCGACCCGCTTGCCATGCCCGGCGAGATCGACCTTACAGCCCATGTCGATTTTGGTGAGATGAAGCGATCCGCCAAGTTACTCGGGCTCGACACCTATGGCCCCATGCCGCAAGGCGAATTCCTGCTGAAGCTCGGGCTCGAAGCGCGGCGCGACAGGTTGCTTCGCGGAGCGAGGCCAGATCAGAGGGAAGCGATCGTATCGGGCGCGCGGCTCGCCGATCCGCGCGCCATGGGAGTCCTGTTCAAGGCGCTCTCGCTTGCGAGCTCCGGGCTTGCCTCTCCGCCGCCGTTCGGAGAGATTTAGCTGCTAGCCGGCTTCTTTCCATGGTTACGCCCGACAAAATGATGCTATGCGCCTCGAGCCTCGCGGCCATCGACGGCGTGCGCCACGGATTTTTCACCCGCCAGGGCGGCGTGTCTGGCGGCATCTATGCCTCGCTCAATTGCGGTCCAGGCTCGCGCGACGATGCGGCGAATGTCGCCGAGAACCGCGCGCGCGTCGCCGAGATTCTCGGAGTCAAGCCTGACCGCCTGCTCTCGCTGTCGCAGCAGCACAGCGCCGAGGCGGTGGCCGTCAAGAAGCCATGGGACGGCGGAAAGACGCCGGAAGCTGACGCCATGGTCACCTCGACGCCTGGTCTCGCTCTCGGCGTGCTGACCGCCGACTGCGCGCCGGTGCTCTTCGCCGACGGCGAGGCGGGTGTGATCGGCGCGGCCCATGCCGGCTGGCGCGGCGCGCTGTCGGGCATCGTCGAGGCAACGGTCAGGGCGATGGAGAAGCTCGGGGCTAGCCCCGCGCGCATC